>CAZABZ010000001.1:0-7810 GCA_964483535.1 uncultured Planctomycetales bacterium
TTGGCCAGGTTGCGCGGCTGGTCCACATCGCAACCGCGTTTAACGGCGATGAAATAAGCCAACATCTGTAAAGGCAACGCCACCAACAAGGGGCTTAAAATTTCGGGAATGGGAGGTATTTCAATCACAAAATCAGCATGCGACCTGATCTCACGGTCCCCGCGGGTGGCGATGGCAATGACATTGCCTTGACGGGCCTTGATCTCCTGAATATTAGAAGACATTTTTTCATAAACATGAGATTTGGGATTAATACAAACCACCGCACGGTACTCGTCGATCAAGGCGATGGGCCCGTGTTTCATCTCGCCGGCGGCATACCCTTCAGCAGGAATATAAGAAATTTCCTTAAGCTTAAGCGCCCCTTCCATGGCCGAAGGGAAATTGATATGCCGGCCCAAATAAAGAAAACAGCCGAAATGCGAATTGGCTTCCGCTATTTTTTTGATATGCTGCATGCTATTTAAAATTTCTCTGCACAAAGACGGTATGCGAAGCAGTTGACGGACTAAATCTTTTGATTCTTTGGGGGAAAGACTTTTACGCGCTTGGGCTAATTTTAAAGCTAATAAATAGAACATCATCAACTGGGCAGTGTACGCCTTGGTGGAAGCAACTCCTATCTCCTGGCCGGCATAGGTGTATAAAATACCGTCGGCCTCACGCGCCAACGAGGAACCCACCACATTGCAAATGGCAATGACACGGGCACCCTTGGCACGGGCCTCACGCGCCGCGGCCAGGGTATCAGCTGTCTCTCCGGACTGGCTGACCGCCAGGACAAGGGTGTGTTTATCAATGATCGGATCGCGATAACGGAATTCGCTGGAGGTGTCAACTTCGACGGGCATGTGGGCCCAATTTTCGATGATGTATTTTCCAACCAACCCGGCATGATACGCCGTGCCGCAAGCCACCACCATCACCTTATGCATGCGTTTTAACACTTCATCGGATAGGCCCATCCCTTCCATGGTCAGCTGTTTATTTTTCAAACGTAAACTCAGCATCTGCTCAAGAACATAGGGCTGCTCATGGATTTCCTTGAGCATGAAATACGGGTAACCTTCCTTGCGGGCGGCGATCACATTAAATGATACCGTATCTATTTTGGGCTTTACGTTTTTCCCGTCAAAAGCACATACTGCGACTTTATCCTTAGTCAAGACAGCTATTTGCCCGTCTTTCAAATAAATGACCCGACGGGTAAAATCTAAAATAGCCGGAACATCGGAGGCGATAAAATTTTCTTGATGGCCGATGCCTACAACCAAAGGAGAACCCACGCGCGCGGCGATCAGCATGCCCGGATGATCGCGGCTGATGATCCCAAGGGCAAAGCTGCCTTTGAGTTTTGCGATAGCCTGGCGCACGGCCGCGAGTAAATCCCCTTTATAAAAAGAAGCGATCAGATGCGGGATGACTTCTGAATCCGTTTCAGAGACAAATTTGCACCCTTTTTTCTTCAAAGCGGCTTTAAGGTCTTGATAATTTTCTATGATGCCATTGTGGACAACAGCGATGGTGTTCTTGCTGTCTGTATGCGGATGGGCATTCTTGTCAGAGGGAAACCCGTGAGTGGCCCAACGCGTATGGGAAATCCCCCCATGTGCAAAAGGCAAGGGCCTCCTGTGAAGCATCTCTTCTAAACTACGGATTTTACCTTGGGATTTACGAACGATAAGATGGGCGTCATGGTCTAAGAAACCCACACCGCTGGAATCATACCCGCGATACTCGAGTTTCTTAAGGCTCTCAAGTAGTATGGGTAAAGCATCTTTGTTACCAACGTAGCCGACAATGCCACACATAAATGAACCCCCGTCATTCTGGGCCCCACAGGCTATGAAGGTTTAATATTAATGAGCGTGATAACTTTGTTAGAACCGTTCTTACGGCGGGTAAAATAAACTTCGCCATCACACGCGGCCGTCAAAGAACTGCGACCGATCACATTAAGACCGCGTTTCCATTGGTTCCCTTGACGGGTTAAAATAGTGCCGGATTTGACCTTTTGGCCGCCGGAAACTTTGATACCGGCGGTTTCACAATAATATTTACTTGAAATTCCCCCTACACGACCACCCATAAGCTTAAAACCTCTCCTTTTTGATAACCCTTGAACCACGAGCTATCAAGTTAAATATGAAGGGCACAATATACACCAAAACCCTTTTTTTGCAAAGGAAAATTACATTCAGAGGGAAAAAATAACCTATTTCTTCCCTGCTAAAATTACATCAATTTGAGCTTTAAAACTGTTAAGGTCCCTCGCATTGGTTTTGCGGCCGTTAAGATAAAACGTCGGCGTACCGCGCACATCCACACCCGCGCCTAACTGCATATCATCCTGGATCTGTTTCTCCCACCGGGCATCTTGATTTTTATAATCAGCTATTAATTTATTATAATCCAACCCCAATTTTTTGGAGTATTCCTTGATTTTGGGCTCCGTTACATCCCCGCCGCTTGCCAATAGAGACTCCATCATCCCCTGAAATTTGCCCTGCTCGTTCGCGGCCATTGCCAGTTTTGCTGCCGGGCGGGCATTAGAATGAAATGGAAGAGGAAAATGCTTAATAATCACTCTTACTTTATCAGGATAGGCGGCCATAACATCCTTGATCACCGAATAAAAACGGGCGCAAAACGGGCATTGAAAATCAGAAAATTCAACAATGGTCACCGGAGCGTCTTTTTTACCTATAATCGCGGAAGTGCCCGAGGGAATAGTGTAAACTTTATTCATGTCTTCAGGTGGCGGCATTTGAGGCTGCTCGACATTCGCGTTAATTTTGTTTTTAATCTGTGATAGCTCATTTTGGATAGCGATGAGGGAAGCGTTGGAATTACCATTACCGCCCGCGTTTAATTTATTTTCTATGCTCTTTTCTGTTCTGTCGATTTCGGCAAGTTTAGCGTAGATCGGGCTTAAGGACGCCCTTACGGCATTGTTAACCCCTGTTAAGAGGCCTACCCCCGAAACAACGCCAATTAAAATAACTAAAAGAACAATAATGAGACTGCTTTTATTTTCCATGGACCCCTCCAGGATGCTTTCTTATTAAAATGAATATTGATATGTTATCTTAAATCAAAATATCAAACAATGAAATTTTAAAGTTCTATATGGCCGTAGTGTTCGAGAATATACTTCATGTCTGTCCAACGCCTGCGGCATCCGTAAACGGCAATAATCAATATATCATTGCCCTTGGGGACATACCCTACAAAACAGGACTGCGCCTCAATCGTATACCCTGTTTTACCAAAAACATGCTGCTTCCAGTTTAAAAATAAAGATCTGTTATGTGATTTTAGAAAAAAGCGATGGCCTTTCTTGGAATAAATGACTAAATATTTAAAAGTAATCGCCTGACGGAAAAAATCATTTTTGAGCGCCTGGGTAAAAATCAAAGCCATATCCGACGCCGTTGTGAATTGAGGGCCTTGGGAGGGAAGCCCGTGGGGATTGGCAAAATGGCTGTGCATGGCCCCTATCTGCCTGGCACGGGCATTCATCATCTCAACAAATTTCCCCTCAGACCCAGCCACCGCTTCAGCCAGGGCCACAGCCGCGTCATTGGCGGATTTAAGAATAAGCCCGTAAAGCAGGTCTCGCACACGGTAAGATTCGCCGGCCACTAAACCCAATTTAGTTTGCGGCACCTGGGTTGCGTGTTGGCTCACCGTCACGTACTGATCCAAAGAAAGATTTTCCAGGACCAGAAGCGCTGTCAACACCTTGGTGGTTGAAGCCGGAAAAATTTCACGGTCAGCGCCAAGGTCAAAATAACGCTGCTTGTTAGCAAAATCCCAAAGAAGGGCCGTATGGGCCGTCAGTTGATACGGCCCCTTGTGCCTGAAGAAAAGGCGGCGGTAAGCCATCCCCTGCTCGGGTGAAATCAAAATGGCTATCAAAAAAGCAATGAGGGATATACGAAAAATCTTTAACATAACGTGCAATATAGCAAATAATAGGGAACAGTGCCCTCTTTTTATTAAAAATTACTATGCATCAAACAGCCGTTGGGATAATTCTTATACAACGCTATTTTTAGCTGCCTGATAAACACATTCCAGGGCTTGGGACACGGCCATGGTGGGCATCAGCATGGCCCCTTCGGCTAAATTAACGCGCCAGCCTTTAGATGAATGGGCGATGACAATGCGTATATTCTGCGCCAAGGGCCCGTCGCAGGCGATCACATGGACCAGGGCGATTTTCTTTTTGGCGTCATATAAAATCTCCTTAAAAGACACCGCAACCCCTTCATGGGAATAATCTTTAAAACCAAAATTGTCAGGATTAAAATGGTCCAAAAGATAGCTTTGCAAAGTACTGTCCTCCTTTAACCCCACGGGAATATGATGATGCTTGGTCAAAAGCAGTTCATAAAATTCGCTCCGACCGCCCTCGACCCACTTTTTCTCAAATTTAGTGCCATAATTCGCCGGGATGTTCTTAAATTCAGCGGAAAATCCGGTGTCCTGGATATTTTCCCGGATCCAATCCATATAAGGGTGATGGTCCGTCACTATTTTTAAAACGCCGCCATCGGTCAGACGGCTGTTGATGAGCTTTAAAAAATCCCCTGTAAAAAGCCGGTGCTTGGCGTCCGATTTTTTAGGCCACGGCGGCGGATAAAGGCAATGCACCAGAGTGACGGTCTTGGGAGAAAAATAACGCTCGAAGCCGGCCCTTGCATCTAATCTCAGCACCCTCACATTATCAAAGCCTGTACGGCTTAATTTCCGCAAGGTCCTGTGAATGCGTTCGCAGTACTGTTCAAATCCAACAAAATTAACCTGCGGTTTCTCACGGCTGATGCGCTCTAAATATTCGCCATTGCCAAAACCGATCTCTACTTCTAATGGATTATTATTGGCAAAAACCGCCGTCCAATCCGTCGGACGGCCAAGGGCGCTATGATTTAAAAAAGGCTTTAAAGAAATGTAGAAGGCCTTCATGCCGATGGCTTAGGACGTAGGGAATTAGCTAAAGGCCAACCACGGCCGATAAGCTTGTCGTTTTTGAAAATTAAAGGCATCAATTCATTATCACTGACGATGCCGTCCGGCTGGCGTATGGCTTCAATATAATATTCGATGAAATAGTCCGTACCCTTAATGGCCTCGCTTTTGTAAGGGTTAAGGATGGTCAGAGGTTTGTAATCAGGAGCATGAAACTCATAGCCAATGACAAATTCCTGCCCCATGATCTTATGGACTTGGTCCATGGTCATCCCCTCCTGGACCGCTTTAAGACCACTTTCATTTAATAATATTTCCTGTGAACTGGCCGCCTGCATGGGATTATAGACAGGGCTCGTGGCACAACCGGCCAAAATTAAACTCAAAAAAATAATCCAGGTAAAACGCATATAACAAAACCCTCCTCTACCGCCTCCCATAAAGGGAAGGGAAAAATGTAAATCAGTCGTATTAAGGTTTTTTATTATAATAGATTCGAGAGAATTTTACTATGAAACTTTCTATAAAACAAAGTATTTGCCTCCAAGCTTTGGTTTGTGCTATAAATTACCCCTGTGCAAGCCGTTACCCCCATGATCAAGCAATACCGCGATATCAAAGCGCGCCACCAAGATGCTATCCTCTTCTTCCGCTTGGGCGACTTTTATGAAATGTTTTTTGAAGATGCCACCCAGGCTTCCTCAATTTTAGATCTGGTCTTAACTTCCCGGGGAAGCGATGCTAACGGTCGAATCCCCATGTGCGGGGTCCCCTATCACTCCAGTGACAATTACATAGCCAAACTTATCAAAGCCGGTAAAAAAGTCGCCATCTGCGAACAGCTCGAAGACCCCGCCCTAAGTCAGGGCATTGTTAAACGCGATGTCATCCGCGTTATCAGCGCCGGGACCTATTTGGACGAATCCATTGATTCCCGGTATCTTTTGGCCTTATGCGGTTCCCCTCATAATAAAGGACAGTCCTCTATGATGGGAGCGGCTTTTATTGATAATTCCGGAGGCACCGTCTTCTTAAATGAACTCTCCTTGCATCAGACCATCGAGCTTTTAGCCAAACTGCCTATTTCAGAATGCCTCTACCCCAAATCCCAGGAAGAAGACATCAAAAATCTTTTTTCCCATCCTTTAGTCAAAATCCGCGCCGCTACGTTAAGCCCTTTGGACGATTGGGCCTTCAACACCGACATGGCTAAAAAAAGCCTATGCGACCATTTGGCGACCCAAACACTCAAAGGTTTTGGCGTCGATGATTTGCCTATGGGAATAGCTTGCGCGGGCGCTTTGCTGGAATATTTAAAAAACATGAATAAAACAAGCCTTAAACACATTGATAAAATCGCTCTTTATACACAAGATGACCATGTGTTTATTTCCCCTGCCGCTCATTACGGTCTGGAACTTGAAAGCTTGCTTGCGACTATCGATTTAAGTTCAACCCCCATGGGCCGACGGGCCTTGCGTTTCTGGCTGTACCATCCCCTGAAAGACGTTGCCGCCATCCAATTACGTCAGAACGCGGCCAGGGAATTGGCAGACAATGCCAGGCTCGGGGAATGTTTAAAAAATTTACCGGATTTAGAAAAAGCACTCTCCCGGCTTTCCTGCGGATGCGGCTCCATCAAAGATGTTTTGAATATACGCCAGGGCTTATTGCGCGTCCCTTTAATTGCCGAGACCCTGGCAGCCGCCTCCAATCCTCTTTTAAAGGTCCAGGACCTTGCCTCTTTGCGCGAATCATTAACAAAAACCATCAACCCCGACGTGCCTTTATCCAAACCCGAAGGGAAAATGATCCAACCGGGCATTGATCACGAATTGGATGAACTTAAAAATATTTTAGAAAACGGCAGGCAATGGCTTGCCCAATACCAGACCCAGGAAATCAAGAAAACAGGCATCTCGTCGCTCAAAGTCGGGTTCACTAATGTCTTTGGTTTTTATATCGCGATCACCAAAACCCACCAACACAGCGTGCCTGATCATTACGTGCGCAAACAAACCTTGGTCAATGGGGAACGCTACATCACCCCGGAACTTAAAGAATACGAAGAAAAATTCTTGAGCGCCCAGGATAAAATTCTAAATATTGAAAACCGCATCCTGGCCCGAATTGAAGAGGAAATCCTCTCTGAAGCGGCGCGTTTGCACGACGTTTGTCATCAATTAGCCACCGTGGATTGCTTGTTCGCGCTGGCTAAACTATCGACTTGGGAGCACTACATCTTTCCTGAAGTCAATGACTCAACTGTCTTAGACATCAAGGATGGCCGCCATCCTGTCGTTGAAAGGACCGTGACTGACAATTTCATTGCCAATGACACTCTTTTGGACACTGATGACAATCACCTGATCATTTTGACAGGCCCCAATATGGCGGGCAAGTCCACCTATATCCGCCAAAACGCTATTTTAGTGGTCCTTGCGCAGATGGGCGCGCCTATTCCCGCGGCCGCTGCCAGCATCGGGCTGGTTGATAAAATTTTTACCCGCATCGGCGCTCATGATGATATCACCCGCGGCCAAAGTACTTTTATGGTGGAGATGACGGAAGCCGCGGATATCCTTAACAACCTGACGCCGCGCTCGCTGGTCATTTTAGATGAGGTCGGCCGCGGCACTTCAACTTCCGACGGGCTAAGCCTGGCCTGGGCCCTGGCCGAACATATGCACCACCAAAGCGTGCGCACGCTTTTTGCCACGCATTTTCATGAGTTGACCGCTTTGGCTAATCAATTCAAAGGGATTAAAAATTATAATGTGGCGGTCCGTGAGTGGAAGGACAAAATTATCTTCATGCACAAGATCGTTCCCGGCGG
>CAZABZ010000001.1:7910-80183 GCA_964483535.1 uncultured Planctomycetales bacterium
TAATGACTAAAGTCAATATTCTCCCCCCTGATGTGATTGCCAAGATTGCCGCCGGAGAAGTGGTGGACCGCCCTGCTTCTGTTGTCAAGGAACTGCTGGAAAACGCCATTGATGCCGGGGCCACGAGCATTGAAATACATCTTAAAGATGCCGGCAAAGAACTTATTCATATCAAAGACAACGGCTCAGGCATTGCCCGGGATGACTTGGAAAAAATCTTTCAACGCCATGCCACCAGTAAAATTTCAACCATTGAAGATTTAGAAAAACTTCATTCTATGGGTTTTCGCGGGGAAGCGCTATATTCCATTGCGGCGGTCAGCGACGTCATTCTGGGATCGCGCACCTCTCAGGAAGACGGCTGGCAAATCCACCTCCAAGGCGGTTTGCGCCAGACCCTTGAACCCGTAGGCCTCGCCCATATAGGGACAGATATCAAAATCGCTGAACTTTTCTTTAATACTCCTGCGCGTCGTAAATTTCTTAAGAACAATGCCTCAGAGTTGCATCAAATCCTCAATATCGTGCTTCCCTATACCCTGATCTATCCGCAAATACGTTTCGTGCTGACCAACGCAGGCAGAAGCCTTTTAGATTTAAAACCTGCCCCTTCACGTTTAGATAGGGCTGCTGCCGCGCTAAACGTCCGTATGGCCCATTTTCTGGAGACTGACCAGGAATTCGTTGAGGAAAAAATCCGGGTAAGGATGATTTTAGGCAATATCAATATCCAGCGTCCCCGCCGGGATTTGCAATTTATTTTCATCAATAATCGCCCGGTTGAAAGCAAAAATTTGAGTTTTAATCTCAATGATGTCTACAAACTCATCCTGCCTCCGGGCGTCTATGGGGCTTTTATCGTCGATATCGCTATGGATCCCGCCAATGTGGATGTCAATATTCATCCCACCAAGCGTGAGGTGCGCATCAAAGATGAAGCCAAGATCATCCATTTATTGCGACACATGACGGAATACCAGCTGATGCATAAAGGCACTCCCAAGCGTATGTCTTTCGGGAGTGACAATGCTGTCGGGGGGCTGCCCGCCGATCAATTAATTTTTGCCCCAGGGCAATTGCAGGCGAAATTTAATTCAAGTCATCCTGAGCGAATCGAAGGATCTCAGAATGCCCTTCCCCTGGATTTTCAACTTTTCGGCCGGGAGGATACACTGCGTTCTAAATTTGCCAGAGGAAGGTTTGTGGGATCTTTTCTTCAAAAATTCCTGCTTTTTGAAGCCGATGAATCGCTTTTGATCGTTGACCAGCATGCGGCGCAAGAACGCATCATGTTCGAAAAATTCAAGGACCAAATTGAAAACGCCAAGGTTGAAAGCCAGCCTTTGCTTAATCCTTTATTACTCAAATTGACCCCTCAGGAAAGAATCGCGTGGGAAGAACTACAGGAAGAACTGACCGCCGCTGGTATTGAAACCACCCAATTTGATGAGGACACGATTGCCGTGCAGACCCAACCGTTGTTACTTAAAAACATCGAAGCCGTAGTACGAGCCCTGCTGGCTGGCGGGGAAGCTCTGAGAATGGACCATGACGCCTTAGCCCGCCGCGCCTGCAAAGCTTCCATTGTTGCCGGCGACAAACTCGATGGCTCCCAAGCTGATTACCAACGCAAACAATTACTTGAATGTAAAGATCCCTTCATTTGCCCACATGGCCGCCCAACGCTCATTGAAGTCACCCAAGACTTTCTCAACCGCCAATTCCTGAGATCATAAGAAATTCTTTATGCTCAATTCAATCCAAATACTTCGGCCAAATTCTGCACTGGCGTAATGCTGATGACAACTGGGCTAAGCCCGGGCACGCCCTGACGGCGTATCTGCGCGATGAGAGCAGGATCAACTCTTAAAGACACCCCGCCGTTTTCCTTGCGTGTCTGCCACACAGCATTGTCCGCGTTAAGATCAATGCCCCCGGGCGTTTCGGTGTCAGCAACACCGCTCAGCTGTTTCTTTTTATTGCTAAAGAAGGCATCTTTCAATGCCTGATTTGACAGGGTGTCCCAAGAAGAAATTTCCCCCACCATCGCTTTGTCTACCTCCAGTACTGCTGTTACGCCAGCCTTTGCATTAAAGTCTGTTATTGCTTTAGTGACAACGTTCATATTCTTTTTGAAATCAAACGCATACTTCTGGCTTATATCAAATCCTTCTTTAGGTTTAATCTCAAAAAGAATTTTTATCTTATCTTCGGGCTTATCGTTTGAATTGCCAAAAGTATTTATAACAGTAGATTTTACGAGAAAGCTAAATGGCAGCCCCTCTTGCTTGATTTCTACCTGTAATTCACCATTCGTCTTGGCATCATTCCATTCAGGCCTGGTCATTGTTACACCAACCTGATAATTTGCTCCTATTTCTCTAGAGATAATGGCTTGCAATTGTGTTGTAACACTCTCGCTTGCTTTTTTCCAATTTTGCAAATATAAATATGAGCCATCAACAGGCAAGACGATTTCATTGTAGCGGGCCAGGCTCGAGGCAATCTCTTTCTTATTAAAGAGTGTGCGCAGAACTTCTTTCGTTACGGTGGAAAACTTACCTATTGGAAGATATCCATAAAAAAAGCTTTGAATAGCTTCCCTAGTTTCGGTTGCCGCTACAGGCTCCTCATAACCCTTAATATTAACAGCATCTAATTTCCCTTCTGTAATCAGTCTGTCAGTTAAAGCGTCCCCAAAGAACCCGGCTTCCCGATAAGTATGGGCAAACTTTATTCGGAGGCTTCTATGCTGTGTATCATTAAAATATGATTGAATAATATATAATTTCCCAGGGACATCAAGTTCTGGAAGAATAAGGGGAAAGCCCTGATACTTTCCAAGCCCAATAAGTTTCTTCAATTTGGCTTCCATATCACCAAACTTAGCAGCATTACGGATGGTATCTATAACGGCATGCCTATAGTCCATATCCAGCTGTGGGGCTTTTCTCTTTTTCGCTTCTTCGCGCATCTTATCTGCTTTTAAAGTGTGGTCATTGATGTCAACATAAAACTTTCTAACCCCCTCACCATTATTATGCTCAACTTCATGCTGTTGCATGCCGATCAACTTTTTATAGATTTCAAAACTAAGTTCCGGGTAGAATAATAATGTCTTTCTAAGCAGGTTGTGCTTGTCGGCAGGAACGACACAGAAGTTCAATATTTTTATAGAGTCTTTGTTGGCATCAAAAGGCCTCCAAACATAACGATGATCACTCCCGGCAACATAGACTGCTGATTCCATCTGTGGCAACATGTCAAGAATTGTGGCGAGATTTTCCTCTCCGCCGCCGTCATTAAGTGAAAGCTTGTTTGTTATCCCTATAAGCCCCTTATTAAAATCAAAATCAATGGGCAATAAAGATACTAGATCCCCAAAAAGTTTTTTCAGTTCTGCCTCGCAGATGTTCCAACGCGCCTTGAATGTCTTCTGAACAAAGGGTTTTCTCGTGGGATCATTCTTGCTGACATTGACAATAGCAACAGGCACCCCCATTAGAACAGAAGGCAACAGCATCATAACAAGATCGTGCGCGACCGTTGGCGGGCCAAATTTAGATGGAGCAAACTCAAAGGTGGTAACGCCGGAAGGGACAGTGATACTGCCTCTCTTACTATCAAAAGTTACTTGAGTTTTATAATTGACAATACCGCTCATTGCGTTACGCGCCATTAGATATGCCGCAGACCGGATTATCTTTAGCGTTTCTTTAACAACTTTTATATGATTGCCATCTGGTGCTGGAATTTTAAGGTCTAAGCTCCGTATCTCGTTGTTTCGATTGGCAAGAAGAAACACTTCCTGTTGATATTGTTCCTCTCGTTCCTTCGGAGTAGTCGGCTTCTCATTTAAGAGAAGATTAGCAGAAAACTCGTTTATTAAAGTTTCTGGGTCAGCATCAGATGCGAATAATTCCTTTATTTTCCCTCGACTTTTAGATAAAGCATACTTGTACCAAAGTTCATTAGCCCTGTCTTGGGGCAAGAAGTCATCCTTCCCGTCTGCTATTAAAGCTAAAAACATACCGGCAAAAAAATAATTCAACCCATCATTGCTGTTTTGAATCTTCTTCAAATATTCTTTTGTGATATAAACCGTAGAAGTCGTTTTGCTAATAGCGAATCCTTTACTAAGTTTTTTGGCATGTTTTTTATCATTCACTACTTTAAAATGATTTGAATATGTTTCTTCCAAATTCCCAATCTTTAACATTTCGCTTTCTGACAGTTTTAAATTTCCCCCCGCGTTAGTCGGAAATAACAAAACGTCAGCATCCTTATCAACAATCTGCAATAAGGAATGAATTTGCCGATAAGGCGAATAGCCAAGGGTATCATCTATATTCTCAATATCAGTAGGATAATCCCCTCCAAATACAATATCTGCATTCGTCTCTTCAAGCACATTGCGAATATTGGAAGGGACCTTGTCTTGTAGCAGCAACATAGCCTTATCAGACTGCATGGCCTTGTCGAACCTATCAAGGTTCACCAGCACATCAAAGTCGTTCTTCCCTGCCATGGCCTGACGCGCCTGCAACTCTCCGACTTCGTCCATTTTCTGTGGAACCGGCTGCATTCCTCCGGAGAAATACTTTCTGGGAAGAGGCTCATTGGTCAGGGCGTTAATTTCTTCCTTGACATAATTAAACGCTCCCTTCCTGTAAGCCCGCAAATAGCGCTGATAAATTTCCTCCTTTGCCTTAGGCGAAGCCAAGTCGATGCCTGCTACCTTGTTCTTGTCGGCATACACCTCATTAAGAACGGCATCCTTCAAGGCTCGCTTGAACCACGTAGCCAAAATAACCGAGTTGTATGCCTGTCGCAAAAGAGCGAAATTCTTGCCTGTATTGACTTCTTTTTCAATCTCAGGAAGGACTAGTTCCCGCAAAATTTGGTTAGTGATTTCAGAGGACGCCGGTTCCTGCTTGCCGGATAATTGTACTGAGCTTCTCAGTCCCGCAATTTCCGACTTCTGCTTTGCCAGATAATCCTCTTCCAGCATGACCTTCAAACGGCTATCTACAATATAAACGGACTGATTCTTCTCATAAATGGACACTTTATCTGCCACAATCCACACTTTATTAAGAGTAGTGATTGGAATATCGGTTGTGCCGTACTTCTGTTGGGCCAACTTGTACACGCGGCTCCAGAAGTCCCTGCCCAGTTCCTTTTCAGGATAAAGGGCCGAAGCCGCGGTCTGCTTAAGGATATAATCTTCTCCCAAAAGATCCCGACCAAGCTCGGTAAGACTGAAACTATCCGGTAAAATCTTGTCCTTCTCATAAGGAGAAAGGTTGACCCACATATCTTTCTCAGGGACTGTCAGCGCGGCGAGGAAATACTTCACCATTTTCTCGCTCTCGGACTTTAATTCCTGGCTGGAAAGATTGTTCTTGCCGGCATCCATAATGAAATCCAAAAGAAATGGATTTTCGGGATGAATTTTCAGTCCCTTCATCAACGAAGGCGTGAAAGGCTCACTTAAACCTACAATAGTCCCAGGAGCAGGAAGCTGATTGATGCTAAAAGCCCCACCTCCCGAAGAAACAGGCTGGGCATGGACATATTGGAGATTGCTGAAAATAAAGGTAAAGCAGACTAGTGAAGCAATTAAGCGTTTAAACACTGTTTCCCCCTTTTTGGGTTGAAAATCTAAAAAAAATATAAAATAACGAGTTTGAAAAATGCTTTCATTATAAGCATCTACTTAAAATATAACACATTTTTAATAAAAAGCAAGCTTAAAACTTGATAAATAAGCAATATTTATATAATTAAAGAACAATTACCCTGAGAAATAAAATCCCCTATTTTTGCTACTATTTCTTACAAATTAACCGCCCCACCATTTATCCTTAAATTGCTCGGAACAATGATCGGTGATGTATTGATAAATCTTGTCCTTGTCCGGGTCCAAAATTTTGTCAAAAGACATCCCATAAACATACCTCCCTTGGTCTTCCTCAACCCAGGGCAAGCTGACCTCAAGTTTAATGGGATCGAATTTGTCCTCAAGGGCCAACGACATATCCACGGACCGCTCTCGAGGTAACCGTTTGTCAAAAGACGCGCGCATCCCTTTTAAGTTCAGGTCCTCGATGATACACTGGCTGGATTCCTGCGTTCCGGGCAGCCAGACCTTTGCTTCCCTTTTGACCTGCCAGCGAGGCAGTTGTCTGCGTTCATCCATGTTTTCTCTCCTTTCTAACGGGGTTGTTTTTAGACCTCTATTGTGTACGCATACGTTGTTGATGTATAACTAATATCATATGTAAATACAGCCATCAGCGGCGGTATTAAATTGTCAAATCCTGACCAGAAACCGCGGCTGTTGTGGTCCATGCCCATTGAACTTTCCGCCCACAGCATAAATTGCCTCTCCCTGACTGTTATGACAATTTTAATAACGGTAATATAAATGATACGTACGGCATGGAAGAACCATTTTACAAATATCCATTCAAAAAATAACGGGAAGCCCCAGATCCCATATAAAAAGAGAAACGCGGGGCCCTCGTTAAAAATTGTGCCATTGCGAGGAGCATTTTCCAACGACGAAGCTCCGCTTCTTGCTTCCGCAAGAAAACAACGGGACCACGCCCCAAAAAACAGGGCTCCCAAAGACGCTGGTCGAAACGCTTCCAAGGGCCGGACTACTCCAATGATTTTTAGCCGATGCCGAATAGTTCTGGGCGTATTCATTGATGCTGGCG
Source organism: uncultured Planctomycetales bacterium (assembly GCA_964483535.1). Taxonomy (GTDB): domain Bacteria; phylum Omnitrophota; class Gorgyraeia; order Zapsychrales; family Fredricksoniimonadaceae; genus JABDGZ01. The sequence goes on from CAZABZ010000001.1 coordinate 14,636, forward strand.
CCGGCAAAATATTCATCCTGCCGGTTACCGGCGCTGACGCCCCACTTGGATTAATAGGCCGCGTTAATATAAAGCAAAGGTCGGACAACATCAGCGGGAAGAACACGATTGCAATTATGATCAAGGCCATCATTATTCTTTTTCGTATTCTTTCCCATTTCTTACTGGAATCTTTGGCAACAGTCGTGTCCGGTTTGAATGTCAGCACAGCCCCGGGGTGTTCCAAATTATATTGACGATGCAAGGCGATGTTCTCGCGAAGAGAGCGTGCCGATTTAATCGCACGAATTCCTGCCCGACGAGTCAGGGAGGCGGGCGAATCATCCCCTGGTAAATGCCCATGCCAGCGCATAAGCACCCCTACAGGAAGTATGTAAAAGAATGGGGCCTCAAACCGCGGCGCTACTTCCAGTTCAATCCATCGGTGAATACTTTCATGGTCTGGTTCCCATTTAAAGAAACTCACTATTCTCCTCAGCCAGTACAAGAAATAGCCAATACGATAGGTGATCCCCAGAGTCAACGGCATTTTTGTAGGGACGGGGGATAGAACCACCGCCGCCATCATGGCCTTCTTCACAGCTTTGGCAGCCTCCGGCCAAATAATCTGCACGGAAAAGACCCCTTCGATCCCCTGTAAAGGCCTGGCAATATCCTCTTTGGTCAATAACTTCATACTCCTGGCCGTAAAATGAAGCTCCCCTTGCTCCGGGTTACTTTTCATTTCTATGCCTTCAAGCAGATTGGCTTCCTCTAATTTATCCTGTACTTTTTGGGCAATGTCTATCATATTCGCGCCTTGCACGATAATCGAAATTTCCGCCTGCGACTGCATAAAGTTACGCAATTGATCCGGTTTAATCAAATCCATGGCCAAAGCCGCGCACAATTCATTAAAACGGAAATTGCCTTCATTTTGAGCCAACCGGCGTTCTTCATTAAATCTGGCTATAAAAATAAACGTCTCCTCAGAGAATGGCCCCCATCCCAATTCTTTGATGATCCCCATCAGTAAATCTTTGCCTCGTTCGACCGCGGCGTTATATTCATTGCGATTTTGCAGATATGCCAGCATCAGACGCGCCCGCAATGACTGTATTTTATCCCGCAAATTCTGCCGAACATTAATATCTCCCCTCACATCAATCGATAGGCCTTGTGTGACTTGCTCCAAAACCATACCAGCCCGTAAAGGGGCATAGGGGAGTAATCTCCCCTTACGGCCGCGCTTAAATTGTTCCAACTGCCCCAACACATACGGATGATTACCCTCCCCTAAAACAAAACCCCGGTATTGGTCATCAAGCTGGATTTTACGATGCATGGCCGCGTCAAAGGGAATGGCCTTATCCGGCAAGGTGATAACAGCAAGCGACTTCCCACCTTTGGGGCCCGTAAGTAATAAGAAAATATACATGCGTTCATTGGCCCGTTCAAAAAGAAGGCGCAAATTCGTGTCAATGTCCACCCCCAGTTGCAATTCATCCCCGGGAAGCGCTTGTCCCTTTATGCCATCATTTTTCAATACATCATTTGCCTTAAAAGCCCAATGCGCGCCGGAAATAACTGGCGCCACTAAAATATGATCGGGTTGAAAACCAAAACGGTATTTCAAATAATCGGCCTTAGCCATGACTTGTATTTCCCATTTGCGACCGTCATCAATTAAATTAATATGGGAAGCGCTATAGCCATGTCTTGTATCATTTTTAAACTTTGTTTCTTTAACTCGATCACCCCATGCATTACGGACACCTACTTCCGCGAACAGAGCATCCTCTTTATTTTGGGTAATAACCATAACTCTAAGCACATCCCCCAATTGATCAAATTTTTCATATTTGTTAGTTTTAGATTTTATTTTATCGTATATCGAAGCCAGACCTTTAAGATCCACATGAATTTGAATACCTGGGATCCCTTGTAAGATGCTCTTCATTTTTTTACGCATCTCTTTAGCAATATCTATAAACCGCTCTTCCACTATGCCTACGGCATACTCAATGTCCTTGTGCTCTGCGATGGCTTGATTAACATTCTTTGCAATGTCAAGTATTTCGGCTATTTTTCTGCCAATATCCTTAAATTCCTCCGGATGTTCCACCCTAAAAATACCGTCGCGCAAATCTTCCACCATCCGGGCGGAATTTAACCTCCCTGCCAAAGCCATGTATAAATGCCTGACCTTCCTTATAGAAAATTTCTGTTGTTGAGGGTCTCCATAACGGGTCTGCCATAATGTCAAAGCAAAAAGGACATACAACACCCTGGCATCGCCACCAGTCATTTGAATGATAGCATTCATGTAATTAAGAAATGTTGAATCCGTCCTAAGTCTTTTGAATGTCTCATTCCAATACGGCCAGGCCATGATGGTTGCGGCGCGGTCTATCACCGACCCCACATTAGGCCCTAAATTAAGACTTTGCCTAATGTCCGCCTGCTTGCTTTTGGGGGACGTCATGATCCTCAACTGGGCCAATGCCGCCTCTACTGTAACCGTATCATTCGTCCACTGGGAAATCTGACGACGGACAAAGGACTGTCCCTTTTCCCGTTTCTCACTGAAATCCTTGGTTCCTGTCGTAGAGGATTTGAATGTCAGCACAGCCCCGGGGGTTTCTAAATTATACTGACGATGCAAGGCAATGTTCTCGCGAAGAGAACGCGCCGATTTAATCATGCGAATTCCTGCCCGACGAGTCAGGGCGATGAGTGAATAATCCCCCGGTAGATGCCTATGCCAGCGCATAATCCGCTCCAAAGGAAGCATATAAAATAACGGCGCCTCGAGCCGCGGCGCTACTTCCACTTCAATCCAACGGTGAATACTTTCATAACCTGGTTCCCATTTAAAGAAACTCCTTATTCTCCCAACCCAATACAACAAATAGCCAATAAAATAGGTGATCCCAAAAGTCAATGGCATTTTGGGAGAGACGAGCAGTAGTGGGGCCACCACCGCCTGTTGGAGGCCAAGCAATCCCACCTTGCTGCGGCCAGGATCTTTACTCTCCAGAGGCTCAGAGAGAAGACAGTCTTTAAAGAGCTTCTTTTGTTCGTCGGTAAATTTAAAATCTCCGGCAATCGCATCCATAAGCCCGGATAGGTCTCCTCGGACAAGATGAGTACGCTCGGGGAAGGTAGCTTGAACCCAGCCCAGAAAAGCCTTAGTCCCGGCTTTCGTTTTCATCAACTTCCAGCCCATGAGGTCTTTCAGGGTGTATTTCTCTAAAATATCCTGATAAAATGTCGCGGCTTTAAAAACGGGATTAGGAATACGTTCACCCGGATGTGTACCATTAATCTTAAGTGGAATAAATACTGTCTGGTAAAGATGTGCCCAGAAGATGTATCGCTCTTTGTTATCAGACAAACTTCTCGAAAGGAAGATTCTCTTTAACACAGCGACACGATCAACTGCAACAGGTGCGTTAAGTTCGGCATAAATTAGGACCTTAACATAATCTTTCCATACCCTAAAAAGAAAGAAGGAATCATCAATGATATTTTTGGCCTGATTGAGAAAGGAGCCAGCTCCTTTCCCTGCTTCAAGGGACTCGCGGGCTTGCGACAAAATACCAAAAAACGATTTTAAGTCAGGCTCGCCTTTGATATCCTCCATCTTGCGTATGCCAAATATACATCCGAGCGCACTATCAACATGCCTGCCTCCCAAGCAAAGTTCAGTATCATTAAGAAGCCCCGCTAACTTGATATTTCTCCTTTTAATCTCTCCCCAAAGTTGTGTCAGTTTCTTATCTACAAGCTTGCCGGCAATAACAGCTGCGTTTCGACTACGCATGTCGGTGTACCATGCGGCCGTCCGCAATAGTCGACTGGCAGTAAACCAACCCTGTTTACCGCTCTGAATCGCCTCTGAGGCCTCATTTATAAGTCTCCAGGCAATACGTTTCTCTTTAACCTTTAGTAACTTTGGATCCCCCAGATAATCAAGAAGTTCCTCCAGAGATGCCTTCAATCCGGATGTATTTTCACCGTTTTGCTCTGAAAGTATCTTCTTAAGCTCTGAACTTACTTCCATGACCTTGCGGCGGTCCTTAAGCTCACTTTCGATGGCATCGCAAATACTACGAAAACGTTCCCACTTAACTCGATTAGCAAGGCGTCTGTTCCTTATGGTAATCTTGAGAGCGCTTTGTGGAAATTTCTCAGCAGTCTTTTTAATGGCTTGCGTGTGGGCTTGGGCCCTCGTCAATGGATTCTGGCGGTCCAGAAACAGACGGTTTTCGATAAGTCCGTGATAAGCATCTTCGCGGACCAAATTTTTACTGAGTTTATAAACAAGTTCGGAGGAATAATAAATTTCCAGCGTGGAATTTTTACCGCGGGTAAGCTTGTCCCAAATAAATCCTCTTGGCGGAGCGCGCGAAATCTGCTGGTTCAAAATGAACAGCCTCACCGGAACATCGACAATCTCTTCAAATATCTTCTGGTCAACATTAACTTCGTCAAACGCCTTCTGAATGATAAGTTTCTTGATGTCCTTCACGTTTTGCGTCGAAACATTCCCTGAACATCCCGGCCCGCCCTTTAAAGTATCCCTTGTATTGATTTTCGACCCAATCCTGATATCCACGAATAACTCATTGGAATCCTCTGAGGCCAGAATAGTGGCCGCTTGAACTAAATATGAGATAAGGTCCTTCTCCAATGCCAAAACCGGGACCGCAGCCGGAACCAGATGGAGAAGTTGCCGGTTGAGGTGAAGAATATAATCCCTGGTTATTTCGTCACGGCGTACAATAAGCCAGGATTCAAGCATCTCATCATAAGATGGCGGCACGCGGATTTCCATGGAGGCCATTGTGTCAAGAATTTTACTTATATGCTCATCCAACCCATACGATGCTTTTGCTTTTTTAAACGCTTTTAATATATATTGTTTTTCTTTTTGCGTCACAGGCTTATTGACTTCCGTCCAGGTCATGGTCTGTTTTTGCCTCAACTTTTCTTCCTGCGCCGGATGGGACGACTTGTCGGATACGGCCCTCGCCTTTGCCGGTTTAAAAATTATGGACCTTTGATATACTTCCTGAAGTCCAACAACGATTTGCATAAAACCAATCAGCTCCAAAATATACTTAAAGACTGCATGAGAAGCGGGAATATAAAACAGCGTGGAGAACAAAAACACTGTCCCAACAAAAAAGCCCAATAACCCGTTATAGAAAAGTGTTATCGCGTTTACGCCATCCATGAGACCCGAATAAAGAATGTCCTTCAATGAAGCATGAGCTTTACGTCCCTGAAGCTTTGCCAACAAGAACATCATGGCCATATTAAACGCTGTGATCCCGGATATAGATAAAATAATCCGGACGACTTTATTTATCCGCACGTATTTCGGCAGGCCGGCCTGCGCCGCTGAAAAATGCATCGTCAATCCATAACGCGGAAAGACTTCCAAAATCTTCGACAACGCCGGGTGTTGCTCCACCGCCCTGACAAACTCCCTTTCCGGCCCCAACCTTCTGCCATGAAATCTCTTTACGCTGTAATAGGTGTGCCACGCCAGATTGGCCGCAAACATAGCTTCCAGCGACTGTATCCTATGCTCGGCATCATTGGCAGGAGCGTTACGTTTCTTCAAGTTCAAAGCGTTGAGCGCCACCTCAGACAGGTCCAGGTTAATGTCATTCTTTTTTATGAATGGATCGGTACACGCATCTTTAAAATCAGCGACATCAGGATAAAGGACATGCGCCTTGGCCTTAACCTTGGCGCCAATCTTCGAGTTTGACAACGCCTCATTGAGCCATTCCGCAGACAATTTAGTCGCATCCAGCGTGGCATCCACATAATCCGCCGGCGTATAGCTGTCAAAATCCTGGTTACGCATGAAAAGGTCGTGGTCACGTGTATCGTCCCCCTGGAAAATACAGCTATATCCGTCCTTTATTTCCAACGTCCCCCGCAATGAAAACGGAATATTATTTTTTACTTTATCAAATAACGAAAAGATATCAAAAATCACGGAGTCGCTGGAAACGGGATTAATCATAAAACCGGCACTCTTGTCTTCTTTCCATGCCTTAGACTTCACATAAGCCTCGATCTTCTTCCCGATACCCGCCGCCCCCCTTGTAAATTCGACAATTTCACTCTTCTTGTCAGGGTTAAACGAAATGTAATTAAAGCGTTTCTGCAAAATATCCTCTGTCCTTGCTTTGGGGTAAGGACTGTCCCACAACAGCAACATCTGGTAAATAACTTCCCGGGTGTACTTTTTGTGCTTGCGTAGAAGGTCCAATATCTCCCTCAATGTTTCCGGTATATCATTGGTTTTTTCAAAATAGTCATACCAGCGACAGATCATGGCGACTAACGCCTTATATTCTACGGGGTCCCCTCCGCTGGTAATATCAATGCTCCCATCACGAGCACATTGCCATGGCCTTCCCTTGTTTTGCGGGTATTTCTTATTAAAAACATCCTCTGGCAAATCATGGATCACTTGCTCGTGTTTGATATTGACAACACGGAAAAGTTTCCTGAATTCTGCGACCAGGCCGTCAAAATACGGACTGGTAATATTTGCCCCCCTCAGATAGGCCTGCAAAAATTCCCCATCTTTATTGATGTCGTTATAATGTGTTTCCTTGATGATCGCGATCGTCATGATAATATCCAAAATCTCCCGGCCTGTAGGTTTGGTCCCCCTATCTTCTAAAAATTTCAAACGTTCCAATTTTTGTGAAATACCTACTTCGGTCCCGACTTGGCGGCAGCCCCTGTTACGAGTAAGAATATGGAAAAAACGTTGCGCGTACAGCCGCGCCAGGCAAGGATCCAGAAACTCGAGGAGTTCCTGCGGAACAAGGCTGCGATCAAACGCCTTTTCTACAATAAAATAAGTGTCTTCAATCAACGCGCCGGCGGCCGCCAATTTTTTATGCGCGATCGACCTTGGATTATCTAATAAATATCGAAGCGCCAGACGATAAAAAATGACCGCCCTCATCGATGAGAAATATTGTTCGGCATTACCTTCTAAATAACGCTTCAAATTGATCTCCAGCACATTCGCGAAACGGTACCCGTAATGAACGGCCCAGTTATCATCATAAACAAATGTCGCTTTAAACGAAAACAGACTGTCTGATCGGTTCTGTGGCAACGCCGGGACCACCTGGTACCTCAAACAAATATTCACATTCCGTCCAACCCATAAAATCCGGATCATCGTGTTATAAAATTCTTCTTTCAGGGCTTGATCTTCCACGGATTTTTCGTGCCATTTCTCCCACAGGGCATCAATGACTTGCTCCATCCCTTTCCCCTGTATCCACTGTATCCACCCTATTGGAAGATCCTCCTCTTTTCGCGGCGGAAATAAACATACACTGACCGCTTTAGAGAACTCTTCCTTTGATTTAAAAAGATAACCAAAGCTATCTTCCTGGGGCGTAAAATATCTTTCAAAACAACGCTTGACGCGGTCTTCTAATTTCTTCCTCTCGCTTTTATTTATTTGCCCGACCAAATACCAGGCCGGGATCTTTTCAGGCTCTTTTTTCGGCGATATAACGCAAGCTTTGTCTGCGGCGGCTTTATCTTTCACTGCCGAAGATTTTCCATTTGCCAACGAGCCAAACTTCTTTTGCCAGCTGCGGACAAAAATGGCAGCTATCAAGCTGACGCCAACTAAAACCATGGTCCACTTGAGCATCCCCCCAAGCCACATAGACGCGATGCTCACCGCATTGATCGCCAACAATGCCGGCATTGCACACAAACCTTTCGCATCATTCGTGAAGTCCACTAACTGACGAAAGATGTTGACACTGTTCGGCGCGTCTTTCCCTTCAATGGGACAAGAGCGGTCATGAAGAACGTCCATCTGAATGCGGGCCCCTGCCTCGATCGTCTCATCCTCTTTTTGCATCTCGCTTAACTGTGCCAGCCTGTCAGACCCTTCAAACTCGGCTAACAAACCAGCCAAAGGCGCATTCTTATTTTCAATGAAACCTCTGACGTGTCTGTCCAAAAGACGCGACATGGCTGAAGGATATCTTCCCTGCCAGTACGCGCGTGTAAAAAGACCTTTGAGTTGCGATGGGTTAAACGCCTGGCCATTATGAATAAATACCGTGCGTATCCCCCGATCAAAGCCATAAAGTTCCACCCCAAAATCACCATGCACAAACTTTTCGGTCTCTATCGAAGCACGCTTCTGTAAAGCCTTAAACATTCTGCTAACCCAGAACACGATAACCTCATGAAGCATCTCCCGTGTTTCCTTCTGTTGTGGGCAAATGCTTTCTAACGCTTCCGGTAAAGAACGGCTGCTGAAATCGTCCACCCATTTCTCAAACTGTTCTTCAAGGCTCCCCCCGAAAATCTTTTCCGAAAAGCGTTCTTTCAAGAACCAATCCTCTCCACGCAAGTCAATAAAAGCATGTATGAAATCCTTCGTCCGCTCATCATATGCCGCATAACTCGGCACCAAAGATAAACCATAAAAAATCATCTGGATATCTGATTCGACTGGATCTTTGAACCCACGCGTACGGTCCTCAAAACGTACAGCCGTCCTGTCCGCGTCATCATGAAGACGGTAACGAAGATCGGAGAAATCCAAGAATGCTTCCGCATTGGTGTATTTGCCCTCAAAAATGTAAATAACATCTTTTTCAAAAACAATCGGAATATCTTGTCTTTCCGTCTGTCCACGGATATAAGCATTTTTGATCACATACTCCTGACGTTTGGAACCGGAGGCGCGAAATGCGTGTAAGTTCCTTAAAAGATCTAGGGCCAAAGTAAAATCAAAAAAGCCCTCTTCTCCCAGATACTCCTGACCTGGCTTAAGATTGCCGACCATGTCACCTAAAAGCGCTCTTTCCTGTGGGGTCAAAACCAACGGTCCGTTGGCCGGGTCATGGGCTACAACTTTCTGCACAGCTTCCCGCCACTGGCGGTCTCTAAGGAACCAGTCCAGCTCAATGATCTTCACACGTGCGGTATCCGCTAGAAACTTCTCAATGAGTTTGGCAATGATCGTCTTCCCTGAACCTGAACCGCCGTCAATGGTGACAATAGGAGCATTACCTTCAACCCCGCGGGCAAGACGTTCACGGATATGTCTTACGATCGAAATGACAAACGGTGTCATACATGACTGAAGATAGTCAAGGGAAGTAGCAAATATCGGGTTGCCTGTCTTGGGATCTATCGGAGGATGATTATAATAACCGTGAGCTAAAGCAAACTCATGAGCAGGCAAAGGAATAACCGCCGGGTCCTGTCCGTAACGATAACGTGTCGAAGAAATCGACAAATCGATCTGTGGATGTTTCAACAACAGTACCGGCAAATCCATTTGCCCGCCATAAAGGGCCTTGCCCTGTTGATTATACAACTCCATTCTTTCCTGCGTTATGCCCAGGCCAAACTTGCCGCGTTGTATCCAGCCAATACTAATACGATGCCGCGGATCTATCCTGTCTTCGTTTTTCTTTAAAATACTGTAAAACAGCTCGTAATAGTGAACGACCCGCTTTTCGTTCTCGATCCCAAGCAAATACACGAAATGGACCCGTCGGCCACGGTTATAATCCATCAATTGCAGCATCTCTTCAAATCCTTCTCGCTCATTATCCGGCTCACTGCCAAAATCAGTATAACGTACCAGAGGCCCCATCCCGTCGATGGACAATTTGGTCATCATATGTCGATGTTCGGTGGAAACCTTCTCTGAGCGATAAACCTTCTTGTAACTGATACGACCCTGCACCCTGATGGCCACAAAATCAAGTCCGAGTAAAGCAATAGCAAATAACGACGGTATCAAATGCCCATGGTTGGGAGGATTGCCGGCAATTGGCATAAGCCCTATCTTGATTTCCTGATCAGGATCGGCATCCTCCAGCGCCACCGGCCCATCATCCTCGATAGAATATCTTAATAATTTCGCGCGCTTAAACGGATTTGTGACCTTGCGACGAACATTTTCTTCAATCATCCCGAACACAGTCTCATAAGCTCTGAGGATCCTACTATTGAGGAACTTGTTGCTGCGATCACGGATCTGCGGGTCCGCTTTAATTTGCTGGTCAACAACATTGGCCAGCACTCCTTGCACGGCCTTAATCGCTGTAACATGGCGGGTTGCGGGATCCTGACCACGTTTGCCTTCAAGCCACCGGCGCAAAATAACTTCACGGGCAGAATTCTGCTCTTCAGTGAGATTAAATTCTTTACCGTGTGTGGCTAAGGCGCGAATTTCATGTCCAAGACTTAACGCTGTTTCAAGGCGGGTGCTATAAGCGGGATAATAGGTGCTGGCCCAAAGGTATTCCAGGCCATCTTCGATAGTAGACGTGGCCAAGAACCCTTTAAAAGGCGCGCCTTTTAACAGGCCTGCCCTTCCCATCCAACGCAGTTTGGCCGCAGCCTGGCTGTCGCCAGTTTCTTCAAGGCCGCGGGCCATCAGTTCCCACATCTCCTCGGGGATGTCCGTCACCTTGCTCCGATCTAACTGTGTGAACTCATCCGCCACGATCTTCTCATAAGGAATGTCCCTCATTTCTAAAGGCATAATGGCCTCGGGCAGACGGCGGGTGGGGTCTTTTTTGCTTGAGGATGGCAAATTGTCTTTGGTCTGACATTGTGTCAGAAAATCATGAAGGAAATGTTTCTTAAAACTCGCAACATACGCCAACTTTCTCTCTGCATCTGTAAGTTTATTCGCTTTGGCATATCTCTTGGATTCTTTCACAACCAATTGATAAAGCTCTTGCAATCCTTGAATGGTATATTCCGATTTTATCCTTCCATCAGCATTTAAATATTTAGCTAAGAATTTCTTCCTTTCAGTAGGGATATGATAACCATAGCTTGCAGTTGTCATAATTCCGTCTTCTTCCAACACATCACCGTCAGAAACAAACAATGCGTTCTTGTCCCCATCAATAACAACTTTTGATCCTTCCTTAAGTTTCAGGCCGTCTTTCAAAACAATTCCCTGCCCCGCTCCTGTTAATTGCCACTTAGCAACAGCAAGATTAATTAAAGAAGGAATGCCATCCAGACGAGTCAAGTCAGCTTCATGAGAAGAACTATTGCCATAAGTCGTAATCAGGCCTGCTTTGGGATAATCAAACATCACCTCTAAGACCTGCTCTTGATTGCCTTCGTGCGCAAGAAAAATAACCGGCTTGTTTTCACTCATCAGCTTACGGGCTTTATTAATATTCCAAACAAGATATCCTTGCATAGCCCCGGAGGTTGAAGCTTCGCCTTGAGCAAGCCTCTTGGCCTTAACGCCTTTTTTAACTTTATATATTCTTCTCACTCCTAATTTATCTTGTAGTTTTTCAATCCGTGGAATGGCGCGGGCCTCTGAAATCTTACCTTGAGCTAATTGCTCTTTGATATAGGCGATTTCCGCTTGTGGAGCAAAATTTATGTTTCGAGTTTGCAAGAAATAAATCTTCCCGCCATTCACAACAAACTCAACTTCCTGTGGGCCGACTGCTTCCTCTAACTTTTTGCGTACCGCAAGAAGTTGGCGATAAATACGCGGTGCTGTCTGCGCCAATTTATTAATATCCTGCCCCTTCCGTCCGCCAGTCATCAATTCCTCACCTTTGGCATTTTCAAGATACTGTCCAAATAAAACTTTTTCATTCGTATTGGGATTACGGGTTGAAAAAACTCCCACGGCATAAAAAGGCCGTGAAGGACCTTTCCCGCTTATCCACAACTGAATAATAATTGGCAGGTCATACGCCTCCCCCAAACCTTCTCTGCGACGGTAATCTTTAGCCTTCTCTGAATACCATGCTTGCGCAACTTCACGAATAGCGACTAAAAGATCATTTGTGTTGATTATGGTTTTAAGAACGCCGGGCATTGATCTCTTGGGATTACTGCGAACCGAATAAGAAACTGATAAATCATCGGACACTCCCGCTTTATGTAATTCTTTAAAAATCAAAGCCATAAAATCTTCTGCCTTTATTTGGGAAGACTCTATGATAATTTTCACCAAATCTTCAGAAAGAACTATGCCCGATGGATATGGAAGCCCCAGCTGATCAAGGATTAAAAATCCCGCTTCCTTATTACCCATCTGAGGCCTATAACATCCTTTGCCTAACAGCCTTACACCAAGTTTCACTCTATTGGCAGCCAATTGTTCTGCTGAAAATATATGCGATTTTTTAGGAAATGAAATGGCCCGCACTAATCTATCTCTCGCTGCTAAATAAAGAGCAATGAAATCCTTATACTCGGCAGGGACCGAAAGACGCAAGCTGTAATCACCATACCCCCAGTGCTTTAATGCGCTCCTCTCGGGATGGGATTCTGATTTCTCCTCCATATAGGCCTGCGAAAGGTGAAAATATTGCTTTAAAACATCCAGCATGGGGTCTTGATCAATCCGTCTTTTAATGTTAAGCAACACGCGAGACTCTTCAAAGGTATCGAATTTATATATCGTATATTTTAAAAGGAAAGTTACAAACTTTGAATTCTTCTGAGAAGGGCCTAAGTAACGAGGCTCAGCATTGTCGCCTCTAAGAATCCTATCGACTCTATTTTCGAATCTCTGATATAAATCGTACAATTTTTCTGAATCAAGTCTTGGATTAATTTTTTGTGCCGCACGAAAAACAGAAGATAGCCGCTTCTCCGCCATTACTTTTTCTGGAGTCAATAATTGAGTATTGGCTGTGCCCTCAGCCGAGGTTGAATCCTTGATTATGTCCTGATAACGCTTGACCTGCGCAATAAAATCTTCAATAGTTCTTGCATTAAACCCGACAGCGGCAACTATTCCTTCCGGCATAGCCAGCACACCAGCCACCTTCGTTTCAAAAATCCCAGCCGCGCCGATAATGATAAGTGACTGATTCTCCCTGCGAATATCCATAAGTGAACTATTCTCTTCTGCCAACTTTGCCTGGACATCAGACCACTTCTTAAGAACCACTCCATCAACACCGAGTTTGACCGCTGCGTTGATGGTTTCAATGAACGACGGCTGGACGTCCGTTCCAATCTCAGCAAAGATAATTAGGGCCGGATACTCAACACGAATCTTAACTATCTCATCGGCCGTTGGGACAAAGTCGATCATAGTGATAAAGCTAGCTCCTGCCATGGCCCCTTCGTAGATCTGGGCAACGTTGGTCGCAAAATAACCGATAACAGCTGATGAGTTCTTCGTGCGAACGGCCTTTAGTACATCGATTATATCAACCGTTGGAATAAAATTATTGGCAATCAAAATCTCTGCAAACTGTACTAATGTAGCTGCCTCCAGCCCCGCATAGCCCTTGCCGCCGGTGACGGTGTGCAGGCCGACTTCAATACGGGAAGCCATGATAACAGCCTTGATATCATCTTTGGCTATAGCCCCCTCCTCTGGGACAACCTCATTCCCAACGGCCATCTGCATCAGCTTTCTCATCTGCACCCCAACATCCCCAGAATCTCTGTGATCGAAATTCTTAATAGTTGCAACAGCCGCTGCATTATCAGACAACACCGGCGCAGAGATCGTGCGAGCATCGTTGACGATCCTCATAAATTCCTGATCCCCGTTGTCCTTCATGGCGAGGAAAAGAGGAGGAATATAAATAATGCTCGCGAGATTTCGTCCTTCGGGATTCCAATCGCCGGAGACATTGCCTTCCCTTAACCCTGCGATAATTGGTTCACACCCTTTAACATGCTGTTGCGCATCCGCGCTGCTGCCTAAAAGAAGGACATCTTTCAGCCCGCGCTTTAACGCAATAGCGGCTAATTCCTTCAGCGCAACTTCCCCAGCTAAAGTAATAAATACAACTTTGCCATCTACGTCCTTGCCTATTATAGAGAAGGACGCCTTTTTGGTTTGGATTTCCCAAGCTACGGCATTAGGTTCAAGGGCCGGGAATTTATACTCGATGGTGTCTGATACATCTTCACCCTTATTGTTAATGACCACAACCCCGCCAACAGCAAAACGGATCTTTGAAATATCGCTGTCCCTGACTGGTTTGCTGTCCTCAATATCTACTTTTATAATGCCTGCGGTTGGGCCATCAATAACAAAGAAATAATAGGTATTAGTCAGAGAAACTACTTTATCAAGCCCGATACCGGGAGCTGTCTTAATAATCAATTTGCCGTTTTGAATAAACATGGTCTGAGCTTCCCAGAAATTACCCTGATGACCATTGATAGCAAAAATGGCACCGGTTTTCTTGGCGAAGGCCTTTACAGACAAACCCGGGAACCGTCTAAATATTTTATTGCGCTCTTTGGCGATTTTAATCGTCTGGGCAAATCGGGCGAAGTCGTATCTTATGCCTTTCTTGCTGGTATATAATTTAACTACATTCCCAGAAGGAATAACAACTTCACGGGCCCAAATAGCGCCTTCTTTAGACTGGGTGGTAAAGGTTGTAACATTTAATCCTTCTACGGCTTTAGTGCCAATGATCCCGGCATAAGCAAAAATGGCCTTGATAAATTCATAACTATCCCCACTCAACCCTTCAATGACCTGCTGGGACCTAAGGCCAAGCCCTTTGACGTTTACCTCAACAAGATTCTTGGCTAACTCTACGCGCTCTGCGGTCTTTAAACTATTCAAAAGCGTCAACGCATCTTCCCATGCCTGTTGAGGCACAACATTGATGCCTTCAATACCACTCTTGCCTTCAAGGATCATATCTTGCTTGCGCAAGTTGGCGGCTATGCGGAACATTTCGCCAATATATGTTTTAATGTAATCTTTCTGCTCTTTGGACTGGAGTTGTTCATCTGTAATTGTGGTAGTTACGCTGACTCCCTTGACTTCCCCTGAAGCAATCAAATCTGCAAAGGCCTTATTGAACATGCCCTTGGTGCGCAATTGCGCCTGGGGCTTGGTCATATATACAATGGTCAGTGTACGGCCTTTCTGTATTAAGCCCTTTTCGAGCATTTCTTTCCTGCTCTTGTTGAAATTATCAAGGGTGAATTTCGATTCCTCTTCAAGTACAAAAGCCTCGTTGCTGAGCATCTTGTTAAGTACATCTTCTGAGATTATGCCTTCCTGTGCTTTGCTCTGGGCTATCTTACGTATGATCTGACGGATCAAATCCGCCTCAGAAGTGCCCACAGCCTCTTGAAGCGAAGCGCCTGCTTCAAGGGCGGCTTTAACTTCCTTAACATGTTCATCCTTGCTTATTTTTCTCCCGCCGCCTATTTCAACCTCAAATGCATTTTCTACTGCCGCTTCAAGAAGAGCTATTGTCAAGCGACCAACTCCACCGGAGATAATGATACGTAAAGGATTGTCTTTATTGCTTTTGGAACGAACAACGTCTGCCTTGGCAAAAAAATCCAAAATCTTATCAAACACCTGTACAACATCAGCGCCAAGGACCATCAACTGACTGTTTTCATTAGCTAATAACTCAATGCTCTGCTCATCGGCGATATCATTAACAGCCATCAACGAAACCATTCTTCTTAATGGCTCAATAGGATTAATTGCTCCCTTGTCCTTAGTCCCGTCTTTAGTCACATCAATCCCTACTTTAGCTAACTCGTTTTGAAGATATTTATCATCATCCGACAATTTTCCTGTTTTTATATCTTCTGCCACGCCTTCCATTATCTCCTCTATCCGAACTTTAGCTTTCGCTTTAACACGCTCAATTTCTTCCTGACCGACCACTTCAATTATTCCCGCCAATTCATCCATTAAATCCAGAAAAACAGATCCAAACTCTTCCACATAATGTTGCGCGCGTTTTGTCTCCTCATCTTGTCTCTCTGCATCAAATCGCTTCTTAGATTTAATCTTTAAAGCATACCCGACAGCTCTGCTGACCTGACCAACCTCATCTACAATTTTTTGAATCCTTTCTACCCCCGGATTTTGATATCTAAATTCATACGCCATAAAGTTAGGATTGGCTTCCCCTAAAATGCCACCTTCCCTCAATTTCCCAACAATCTTTGCCCCTTCGTTAACAACTAACGGCCGAAATGGCCACTGATTAAACGGCATTAGTTTGTTTCTTTGAAAATATTGAATATTTTCTTTCATTTCCGCCAAAGTTAAATATGGATCAAACATGATAAATCCAACATCCAACCCCAGGCCAAGGTCTTGAAGCGTTCTTAACGAAACAGCTATGTCATCAAACTGCATCCCTCGTGAATACCTCTTAAATTGGCTAAGGCTTCCAGCCTCAACACCCATAAAAACTTTTACTAACCCTACCTGCTTTAAACGTATGAACAATTTCTTCATTTCCTCATTTTGATTCCCCCTATCGTTACTTTTAAAAACAATATCCGGCCTAGTAAAAATACGGAACGTAAATTTAATCCCATATTTCTTCGACAATGCCTCAATGCCGTCAGCAATTTGATAAATCCTTGAAATATTCTCTTTGTTTCGGCCTCCAATAAACTCATCATCCGAGAACTCCACCTCAGTTATTCCCTGAGACATAACCGATTCTAAGTTCTTCAGCACCCGCTCAACAGTAAACCCTTGCCAACTCGCCGTGTTTCCTTTTTGTACTACTTCTCCTGTCCTTCTAAAGGACGTTCTTGTGCAATAGGCACAACCTCCCCAAGGACATCCCCGGGAAGTTTGGACTTGAACATTGCCGCCATCCTTGACAATATCCTGATACGAACCTACCGCAGGCATATAAGGTAACGTCTGAAGATCTATTGTTTCTCTTTTTGTGTCTACCCTTCTGTTAGTCGCCGGATCTAAGAAAACAAGATTTGAGACCTCTGAAAGAGAGGCCTTCCCTCTATTAAATTCCACTAATCCTCGTAAAGCAATTTCGCCCTCACCCCTCACAACAACACCTTGAGGATAAATTTCTAAGAACTTGTCTGGGAAATATGTGGGAAGTTGATTGCCAAAGACCACTAAGGTGTGTTTTGGATCAAAGCCTTGCCTGGCCATCAATTGAGACATAATAGCCTGCACTAATTCTATTGCCCCTGGTTGTACCGATAACCCTAACATATCCGGCTGATCATTAACGATTTCATCGACTATTCCTCGAATATCATCATAGCTTCTTGTCCATCGGCTTGATACATCCACCGTCCTTCCAAAATGGCCCTGAAGATCTCCTTTTAATGTTTCCAAAGATAAATTATTCCACGCGTTATAATGTGCCGGTGACCCAAGCCCAATTAATTTGACTTTGCTTACAATTTGGAAGGTAACAAATTTATTAAAGGCAGGGTGAACGCTGGTAACAACTCCGCTTGCGATATTTTCGTTAAGCCAGTTCTTGAATGCTTGCAACATGTAACCGTTTTGGGCAATGATGCCCGCGGTAAGGGCGGCTACGTCATCGTTATCCATATTGGGATTAGCTAAAGATTGGAATTCATCGATCAATACAGCTTCAACCACAGCAGGTGGCGCGCGGCCTAAATGAGGACTTAAGGTAACTACATTGTTGATTGTGTCTGTTTCCGCAACGAAACCATTGGCTGTCTCTGCCACATTCAAGGTAAATTGCGCATCGCTTAAGCCAGCCTTGGCCGCGGCAGCTTCGATCGTGCTGCGAAGCTGGTCAACTTTTTCTGAAGTCATCTGACCTTCTATGGCTTCCACTGTTGCCTTACCGGCAACGATGGCGACCTCCATAGCCACCTTCGCTTCATGCGTGGTGGTGACCTTGATGGGGAAGGGTTTCTTGCTCTCATTGGCTATTGTAAAACTGTGCCTGCTAAGCTTGGAAGCTATAATCACCCCAAGCATCAGCACCGCTGGTACAAACCAGATCGCGCCAAGAGAATAAAAGACAATTATTCCAACAGTGCTCAAGCCAAGAAGGGCCTGTCCAAAGCTCCACGCATAGGCGAGGACATAGGCCGCAATCCCAACCAGCGTCACTGTCGTAAACCAACTGGAACGAAAGAGCTTCGGCAGTAAATTTGCATCACCGTACTCTTCATCAACGATATTGGTAGTATGAATAAACTTATAAACACCGTTGTACATATAACGCGCCTGATTGGCTGAGAGAGATAACGGTTTACTCTGGGCAATGCCCGCCAGTCGAGCAATCACAGATATATCCATTTTGTCTGCCGCACGCATTTCCCCAATCTTGTTGTAACGATTGAATTCCCCAAACATCTCATTCGCATGGACCATCAGGCCTTCCTCATAACCCCAACGGGCAAGGAACCGATCCAGCGCCTCACGGAACCAACGGTCAGATGTCACGCGCTTGTTTTCTGGGAGCCCTTCATTTACATAATCAACAAAACGATCCAGGCTGGAACGTTCAATGGTTAGATCTGGCCTAACGATCGGATCAAATGAACGAAATTCATTGGCCGTGGAAGCATTTAAGCGAGCCACTGCCGTACGGATGACCTTTGTTGCACGTGCGATGAGGACTCCCTGAACAAGCCTAACCCCTCCCTTGAACACCACCGGAACCGCGAGTACGACCAGTGACGCAATCGGAGCAACCCAAAGAAGAGCGATTGCTATCAGCACCGATGCGGCAACACCCGTCCGCGCCCAATTAACACCAAGGGCCTTCTTTTGTGCCTCTGCATCATTTAAAGCTTTCTCCCAAGTCTTCTTAATGTCCTCATTAGCTTGACCCAAAATGCGCATCCTGAGCGCCTTGATATCATCACGCACGTTCACGCGTTCAGCTCCCATCAAAATATCGCGCCAAGCGCGGTATTGAGCGTAGAAGAAGAAAATTCCTGTATCAATGATTGCCATCGCAATCTTAATCGGCATAGACCATATCGTTCCACGATATTGAATACGATGGTAAATTGCGCTGTAATCAGGGATCTTCTTGTCATAAATGTTATATGCCCATGGCCAAACTTTCAAAGCGCGACCAAGCCACGGACGAGACAGGTTCGGGATAACGCCTGGATTATAAACTTGAGGATAAATAAGCCAGCCCAAGATCATATTGAAGTAGAAGATTGTCACCGCAAGGATCACTGGGTGAAAATTCACAAGGCACCCGATGATGATAACAAACGGAGCGGCCAAAATCATCCCATAGCGATCACCCTTGCCCTTAACAACATCAATATATCGCTGGTTCATATACCAACCGCTGCGGTCTGTCGGAGGGAAGCACGGAACGCCCTGTGTTGCCCAGTCATTAATAGCATCCACATAGTTCGGATAAAGCGAACCAAAAATCCCCACGAACCCAGGCTTAATGAACATGCGTTTAAGCAAGATCAGGGTCCCCATCGGCCAACCATAAATCTGATTGTAGAAATGGTGGGCTGACAAACTGATCGAATGCATAAAAAGATAGCTCATCGCAATGGCAATAATTGAAAGCGGCAAGCCATACCAAGGATTGATCTGGAGAACCATCAAAATAACAAATGTCAAAGTACCGATCATCCCAGGGACCTTGCGCAAGAAGAAATGGCGCATGCCAAGTGAGGTCAATTTGTAATGTACCGGGATTGGGCTAAGAAGCGATCGCAGCATCTCTTCATGCTGGAAGAGCTCGGTCACGTCAGCGGCATATTTGTATTCTGGTGTCATGTGATTGATACGACGGTGTGTCTTGTCCTGAATCATTTCCACATATGAACGATATCTAAGCTTCCCACCTTTTGATATAGCGCCCATACCCATCAGTGAATCTTCAGCCGCGGATAAAAGCGGCCCATTCCCATCGCGGCCAGAACGCAGATCAACACCCGCAGCCTTAAACGGTGCGCGAACCTGAGCTGTCAAGCCCGAAACACTTGGGAATGGCTCGCCGAAGAACGAATCAAGTTCCATCTCCCACTTGCCATAAACTTCCAGCGAACCCATACGGTTCATCGCCATCTGAACAGGATGTGTCCAGGCAGATTCCGCGAGGCCACCAGATCCGGAAGCCAACGTTGTTAACATATGCTCAGACCACAGCGGGAACAGACTACCAGTGAGTTTCGGATCCGCATCATACTCTGCAGTCACAAACGGTAAGAATTGCGCTTCTTCAAACGGGATACGGTTAGAGTTATCCTGACCAATCATATGCCTGGCCTGAGTCATTGCGCCTTTCAACTCCATCCAAGCCGCGTCCTTAACTGGCATGATCAACATATATCCGGATGGCTCAACAACGGAAACATTCGGTAGATATTTTGAATCTTCGGCCATGCCCGCTTGAGCAGGGCTAAAGCCGGCGGCCCAGGCACCAACCGGCTGATAATTGTATGCGAACTTTTCCGCAGCAAGTTCTTTATAATTCATTTCAGCTTGGATAAGATAACTATTTTCATCCTCCGTCAAGGCCTGACCATTGGACTGCTTTGTTTTGATTCCTTGATAAATATCATCCCAAAGATAATCTTCAGTATGATGACGATAAGCTTGGAATATCTCGGCGTTACGTAAATTAATGTTCTTGATCGTATTTTCACGTACGCTGACCCAAAGCGTAAATGTTTGCATAAGCCCTTCCAAACGCTTGGCTGTATCCGGACTTATTCCTTGCCTCTTTGGAGTTTCCTGTGGGTAAAGCTGGTTTAATATTTCTCTTTTAAGCTTCTTCCCATCAGCAGTACTGGCCAGCTTTTGGAAGTCATCATCAGAAAATGTTACAAAACCTTGAGGCAGTAATTCTCTAATATTTTCATCTATCTCATTTGTTTTCAAATGGTTAACGTAATTTTGGAATGGGTCTATGCTATTATTTAGCCAATCGACAGCGCCTCTAATGTCTTTAAACCTATCTGTGGATTTGCCTAATTTTTCTAATAACGGCTTGATTTTCTCTAATGATTTCCTAAATTCACCCTCCTGAAATTCAAAAGAACGTATTACTGCTAAGGCTTTCTGAACCTCTTCGTCAAATTTAATTTGGGGATTTTGAGGATCAATCTTACACCCTAACTTAACTAAAAACTCCAGATGTCGCCCATTCATAATACCGTTCCCTAATTGTACACTTGCCAAACAGGCGCGAACTTCATCCTCAATGGCTTGCAGGTTATCCGCCTTAATGAAATCATATCCTCTGCCCTGACGAATAATGCCTGTGATCCGATCCAAAGCTTCATCGCTTATGCCATATTTATCTTTCCAGAAATTCCGGAATTCAATATTGTGATTGTCATTATTCAAAAATATTGCTGCCGCATGACGAACGGTCTCGTAATTAACCAATAAGGATACGCCAGCATAAGTTCCATGCAAAAGTATCCGCGGCATATCGCTGAACCGTTCATACGGTGTTGTGCGTCCATTTGCGGTCGCCGGGATATCGGTACGGAAAAATTTGTTAAGGAATTGACGTAGATTATGACGAGCTTCATGATTCAATTTTGTCAAATCACTGTGTGTCAGCGTGAAAGCCTTAAACTTAGCTTGCTGTGCAACGCTCAACATGGTCTTATTCTCCGCTACAAAACGGTCAATTAGCTGACCATAAATCTTCACTGCCACATCGCGACGGCCACCAAAAGCGTTATACGCAAATAAATTCTTGAGGCGACTGCGTTGCATCAAACGGTATCCCCAGAACGCGGCCGTAATTCCGCCAAGCATAACGGCACCGGGAATTCCAAGTCCGATATAACCAAGAACTCCGGCCAACGATGTCAACAATGCAAAACCAGCCTGATAACGGATATCTTCTTTCATGCCGCCAAGACTCTCCCCCTTAAGAATGCTCAACGCGACATATACATCATCATTGCTGCGAACCGTATACGCGCGGATGTCTTCGGCGAAATCTTTAGCAACGCGGTTGACTGAAAGATAAAACGTTGTCGAAAGGATCATGGCCCCGAACAGGATTGCCAACGCAAAACCCGGAACAGCCACCAACGCCGCACTCCCTACGCCCAAAGCCCCTAACATCATCAGAAGTTTTGGCATAGTCAGGATCGCAACCGCGCCAACACTCAAACTCATATAGAACACTGCATTGCGCAGGATGCGACTGAACTCTTTTAAGCCTTCGATCATCAAGCCCGTTTCCTGCTGAGTCATATGTAACATTTCAGCCTGCCCGCGGATATAATCACGATCAATCAGGATCATTACCCATGTCTTAAAGATTGAAACACCCGCAGGGACGTTCCAGAAACGGCGATCAAAAAATAGACGGAAATAATTACCATACAAACGAAGTTTGGACATCGGATAGGTAATAAACGGCAGATTAAGCTTCTTCATCTCTTCGCGCTTCCAGCTCATGAGATATTTGTCCATGATCTGCTGAACAAACGCTTCATAAATCATAAAAATACGATCTACCGCAGATCCTGGTGGGTTTCCGTCAACGGTAATCCCATCATACTTAGTGGTCCTCCCATCCTTAGTGATCATCCCATACTTAGTGCGCACATCAAAAAGAACCTCAATGGCATCTGCCAGCTTGCTATAGAATTGATCATCCTTCAGCGTTCCCTCATTAACCTCATTCAGGATTTGATTCGCTTCAGCGACCGCAGCATCTGTATCAGCAAGAACATTACCAATCACGCCTGGATGTCCCATCTCTTGGAGAATCTGGTGCAAAATAGCCTTTTGCGTAATCGTAGTCTCCGCCAACATCCGACGAGCATCGGCAAGTGTTAGCCCCTGAGCACGCAGATCATGACCTCTCAAGAAATACCGATCCAAATCATCCGGCAAGAAAACCGGACGATGCTGAACACGTTTGGATTTCACCCCACAATAGAACGTGTCATACATAACCTGAGCGATATAACGGAAGAAGCGGTCATGTCCTCTGACAATCTCATGGAAGCGACTCGGCTCTGCTTTAACCTTCTCTGCCCAGCGATTGACCAGTGTCGGACGGGTATAGGCTGTTTCCTGTTCAACCATGCGGACCGTCACATATTCTTCCAGCGGGATCTCAACATTCCCAAATATCGTCTTACGGCCATCGGCTTCGGTCACGACGTGGAACTTGCGGATCTTAATCGTGATAACCCCATTGGGGGCCAATCGAAACGCATTCTTGCCTCTCATTTCAATATAACGGCGAACAATCTCTTCGTTAATAAGGTCCCTCTTCATACGAATAGTCACCGCCATCTTCGGAGCATCCGTTGGCCGGCGTAACAAACCGCCAATATAACGTGTCATCTTGGTAAGATATCCATCATAACGGCTCTGGGTATGAATAAGCGGCTGAGCACCAGCGAGCTCACCTATAATATTGCGCACCGCATAAAGGCTTGGATGACGAATCTCCCAACGGCTATCAACTGCTGCCACCACATCGTCTGCAGAAATCGGCATATCATCATTGGCTTCTGAGCTTTCAACCTTTGTAATGAGAGCATCAATAATGTCAAGAATAACCTCTTTGGTTGGACGTCCATTAACCAGAGGAAAATTCGCATTGTTCAAAATACCGCCATTAAGGAAGTTCCATGTCCCCGGAAAAGCATTAATGCCACGAACGAAATCCCTCACATTATTAGCGATGACATCTCTGCCCTCACGCAAACGAGCCAATACATACGCCTTGTTATTGAAATGATACTTTTCAAATATCGCGGTGTTGATTGGGATAATGGCAGCCTCAACCGACTTACGGATAAGGTAAGTCGCCAAGCTGTTGGTCTGTATCTTGTTGCGCTTGACCAGCCTATACGCATCCAAAACAACCGCCTTGATTCTAATGTCCGTAACAAGGCCATCCGCGATCAGACGACGGAAGATATCAGCCACATCTTCTTTATGATTCGGGAAGGCGTGATCCAAAGCCTCTGCAGCAGCAAGCAGTGCATCATTGCCCTGCGCTCGGAACATAGCCTTAAGTAGATTTAACATGTCCTTCTTACGGGTTGAGATATCCGTGGGAGTTACATTGCGACCGGTCAAAATCTTCACCCGATTCGTGAACATATCGCGTATCTTTTGGAACTTAAGAATTCTTCGGATGTTAATTGCGCGTAAGAATGCCAACGCCGCCATCAGGAACGCGCCGATTAAAGAATAGAACAACGCGCTCTCCTTAATCCCCTGCCAAATGGTCTTCTCTGTCAGAGTACCTATCTGCTTATCGACAGTGGCCTTTGTCGTCGCGACTGTTCCTGTATCCGGCGTCAATTCATGAGACTCCATTATGCCAACCGGTCGAAGGAGTAGATTCTGTACAATACCGTTATTCAGGGCATCGGAGATGAAGATATTCTTGGGCATTCCTTTCGGCAAATACTCCAGACTAAAGGTCTTGCGGATATACTTGCTGTCCTGCAAGATGACCAACTTACCATTGACGTATTCACGATAAGGAATCCCGGCAAAATTCTGGAAGAGCCGTTTGATTTTGCCGACAATGCCTTGTTCCATATTTAATTCCCAAATATGAACATCGGCTGGATGACCATTAGGTTGGGTCACGTAGAAAGAAGCAGGCTTTTCTTTGGTTCGGTCATACGCATTGAGAACATTGTTGATATCTTTACCGTTGATCCAAACACTGTACACCGGTTCATTATATGGATTGGAATAAACTTTCTTATAATCGGCAAGCACGTTATCATGTTCAAATATTCTATAATCCACGCCACCCCAAGTGAAATTGATTTCATATTTTGGCAGTTCGGAAAGTAACGGAATGTTCAAGTCTGTGGGACGTAATTTATTGACTAAGCTGCCATTAGCATCTTGCCCTATAAAAATATTCTCTAAATTCGGTCCGGCTATCGGATTGCCCTTGGCATCAACCTTGGTATACTGGCCGATCTTATCAGAACCATTGAATGCGTACACATAAGACCCATTGCTCATATTGAGCGCCGCTAAAATAGCTTCCTGCCTGGGAAGGTTGGATGAACGGTCATCGGCGTAAGAACGGAACGCAATAAGTTGTGGATTTTCTAAAGCGCTTTTCAAATCCACCTTGCTCTGCCACGACTCTATGGCCTGCAATCTTCCTTTGCCTCCGTTCCTTATTTCCTTAGCAGCTGAGTCAACCTCCATGGATATTTGCCGGCCCAACACCTTCTCTGCCAGGAGGTCATAATTATCCTTGCTGGCATCGAGCTTGCCGGTGTATTGATCAACCGTCCCGCGCCCACGGAAAACGTCATAACCGATAAGCCCTGATAATTTGTCAAAGTTGGTCAAATTGCTATCATCAAAAATATTTTCTGAATTGTCCCTGCCAACAAAAGTAGACAAAGTGTAATCGGCTATGCCGTATATGCCGGTATGCCCATTATAGAAATACATAAAGGAAACGTCTCCGGGTAACATCACAATCCGGCCGCCGATTTTATGGCCAAAATCCTCCCGCGCCAAATCGCCCAGGTTATTGGCAGTTTCGAGAATATCAAACTTGATCGGACGCCCGTTATAATCAAATTCAACATGGCGGTCACTTTTCGTTCTATTGTTTACGTATAGCTTTTTGATATCAACGCTATTAATATCAGGAATGACATTCCCGTTACCATAAAGCAGTGCGCTCTTATCAAAAGCTTTTCCCATTTCATGACCATTACTATCCAAGACAAAAGTTTCTGCCCGGTTACCCAAATCTACTAAGCTAGGAAGGCCTTCAAAATACGCAACGATTTCAATATTGTCCTTGATAGTCCTTGTGATATGGTTATCTTTATTATGGGTCTCAACTGTTTTGTGATTGGCCAACATATGATTGATGACTTCAATAATTAAATTACCGGTTTGCGGGTTAAATGATACCGGTTTGGCGCTCTTGAATGGTTCTATCCTGCCATCCGGATGAACAATTACCGTCTCTGAACTATCCGCTTGGTTATACAAACTAAACGGACGGCCATCGACAGGATTGATTGCGCCATCATATTTGTTTCTGATGCTGATTAAATATCTCTGGCCATTGACAAAAACCTCGCGGTAGCTTTCTACGGTCCGGCTACGAGTAAGAACATCTTTTACTTCATACCATTGCAAGTGGCTTAAGAGATTTGTTAACTGGATCCTGATTTTGCCCTTATTGAACTCTTCGAGTTTAGATACCGTAAACGGAACGGAATATATATGCTGTCCGCGCTGGATTAAAATATCGGTATGGGCCTTGTCAGACAAAAACACATAGTTATGCCCATACCCATACCCTGTTATGCGCAAAGCTTGGCCGAGAATCTGATTATTATTGTCCACCAAGGTTATCTGCATATCAGTATCGGCTACGGGCAAGCCTTGAGCGGAAATCACCTGGATAATTTCGCGGTTGCCATTAAGCAATTGTGTCTGGGTACGGGTCAGTTCACCCTTGTTCCAGCTATACTTCCCATAAATAAACTCCGGAATACTTTGTCCGTTCCAGACCAGCGATTCCAGCGCCGAAGCTTCCGTCCCTTTATTGTCATACGCGGGCACATAATCGCTTTTAATGCCATCGCTGGAATATGTCCTGCTCCGCATCAACCGGCCAAACGCACTCAAAGTCCTGTCTGCTTCTTCCAGCTTCTGGCCCTTTTCCAATTTAACCTGATGTTCCTGCCATAGCCCGGTCACACGATCATAATTGCCAACTGCGGTAATGGCTTTCTTGTGATCTACCAATGTCTCTGCGGTATAGTTCGTGTCGTTGCGGTCCATCTTAACATTTGTATTCCACGGACGGCCCCATTTATCAACGCTGTTGATTCCAACCGAGGCTTCCCAGCGGGGATCATGCTTTTCAATAGTCTCTATGCCGCCGTGCGCCAAGTCGGTCTTTAAGACAGTCATGATCTGGGTCAACGGGTTGTAATCTAAGGTCCGGTAAGTTTCAGTTTCCTGGCCGTTGGTGAATTTAATGGCCAGAACGGGCGCCTGGCCTGCGAAAAATTCAGGATCATAGAATTTCCTGGTCATATCTTCAAGCGGGCCTGGGATCCCTTTGCCCATATTGACCATTTCTTCATATTGACCGCCGATGTCACGTCCTTGATCATCGGTGACGATGATCCTTTGGGTATTGTTGTGGACAACATCTTGATTGACGGTTGGCAAATACCCGCCGAACCGGGACAAATCGCGGTCATCGTTGTTCACCGGCGTGGTGTTGATAAACCGCTTATCGCCCGGCTGAGGATTAAGCAAAAGGTTGACCAATTCCTTTGGTGTTAATTCACTGTTCAAAGGAGCCTGGGGTTGTGTGCCGTTGTTAAACACCGTCGATCCTTGCAGAGGGCCGTAGGGGTTAAGCTGGTTATCGGTCTTAAAAAGGTTGTTGACCCTTCGGAATGGCTGGCTATCGACGCCGTAGCTATCCGCTTCCACGGAACCGTCCCGCAAATCAATATATATTTTACGAGAAGTCATGTCGCGGTTATCAGTGGGGGTCACCTGCTGGTAATCAGTGGTAAAGGTCATGCCCTCCAGGGGCAATTGCCGATCATGGATCATTTGCTTATCAGGGATCATTTGCTTGTCTTTGATCAACTGACGAACCCTATCAACATAGTTCTTCAGGTTGGCCTTGGTTGGATTGGCCAACTCCTGTTCATGATTAAAGGTATTACCATATACACGGCTATTGGATTCCTTCCTTAATTCATTATATTCGGGGATAGTGATATGCTTAGACTCGATAGTCAATAGCTTCAGGCCTTCGTAGTAAACTTCTACTACTTTCTTCCCTGAAGGATTTGTAAATTCGCTGATCATTTCTTTATGCAGAGGGGAAACGATGCTGGCGGCAAACCGGCCCTTTACGGGTGAGTTCATATCTATCGTGAAATTACTCCAGCCCTGAAGTTCGCCCTTATACCGTTGCAAAGAAGGCTGGCGGCGGTTTTCACTTTCTAATTGCTCCTTCTGACTGCTGGTTAAAATTTCCTGGCCGTTGATCTTGACCGCATCGCCCACTGTGTTGTCCGGTCCTAGTTGATTAATGAACCCCGCGCCTTCAGAATATTCCCCTTCATCCCCGCGCAAGGCCTTGCCGATGTTGTGGGTATTTTCAGATCGATGCTCAACAAATTTCAGATATTCCGCAACTTCTTCCTCACCGGGCAACAAATAAACGTGCGTAGTGACCCCATTTTTGGTGACCACCCATTCCTGACCGTTGTTTCGATCGACATAATCAACATAAGTTCCGTCAGCGGGCGCGGATATTTTTCCTGCTTCTTCATCTTTTTGTTGTTTTTGGTACAAATCAAATATTGCTCTTTGCTCTCTATCGCGTTCTTTTTTATCCGCCGGCTTTATCGTGGTATGGCCCTGCTCCTCTTTGGACACTGCATCAGCATTAGGTAAGGCCGGCAAATCGGAACGGCTTGCTACCGGTGAGAGCAGATCATCATTGTGGAGAACGTTCGTTTCATATTCAATTAACGCGCCCAAGGATTTGTTGCCCCCGGCGGTAAAATAATCTTTGCCACTCCAAACATTCGGATCAGTGGACTCCGGAATGCTTAGACTGCCGCCTTTGCTTTGCAATGCCATTAAACTAGACTTATATGTTTTAATTACCTCCTGCAAATCCTTGCGTTGCTTCTCGCTTAGCGGAGACGGAGAAGCATTTAAAATTTGTTTTAAGACGCCCACAAAATCAGATGTTTCCGCCACGGCAACAATGGCCTCGCGTTGCTGGGGTTGAGTCAAAATAGCCAAAACTCTATCAGCATCCTTGCCGGCTATTGCCCGTACTTCATCTTCTTTTAAAACAATACCCGGTATTAAACGCACCTGGGTTTGAGAAACTTCTTTCCAAATCTCTGGATTGTCTGTATCCAAAATCGAATCTGTGCCCAAGTATTTCACGAGACTTTCCTTCTCGATAATCCCCTTCGGGATAAGGCGCAGGGTGCTGTCAACCGGGTCTAAACCTTTAAATTCTCCTTTTTCTGTACCAAAAGTATTGACAATGGCACGGGTGACCTTAATTAACTCTTCTGTCTTATCGGCCCCAACCAAAAACTCCTTGGCGAAGCCCTCCGGCCCCAAGACCCTTAACCAAAGCAGAGTGGTAGAAGACGCGTATCCCGGCTTACCTTCCTTATAATGGAACAACAGTGCCTCGTGATCCCACAATTTATGAGCGGTATCTATGACCTCCTTGGCGGCCTTAGGGTCACCATATTTATCAAAGAACGCGTACATCAATGGCGCCTCATCGCCGTTTTCGATCTGCTTTATCTCTTTAATCAGACATTCGTGGATCGGTTTTAAAGCCCCTTCAAATTGTTTTTGGGCGCTGACCTCTTTCCCATGATTGTCCTTTTCATTATCCTCAATCTTTTCATTCGGGTAAGCTTTGTGGAAGTTGATCAGGCCAATACCGAACAAAGCTGTCGCTGTGCGGGAACTTGAGGCCGGCCTTAATTTTTCAACATCATAACTTTCAGGGGCCCCAGCGTATACTTCTCCTGGAATTCTGGTATTGACCTTTAAATTGCTGTAATAGACCGCCAATATATTTTTGGCCTTTTGCTTGTCTTTCTCATTGGGGCTGGCAATAGCGCGCAAAACCAAGTTCAATTCATTAACGCTCATACCCCGTGGATTGTAAATTGAGCCTCCAATGTCATTAGAACCAAACAGATGCGTAGCCTGATTATTCTGAGCATATGTCCCGAAAGCAGTCGTGACCGTTTCGGAGAAAGATCCGATTTCCTTTGCTTTTCGGTAATCGATATAGGTTTGCCTGGTCTTTTCTAAATCTTTGATGGTCCGTTCGATGGCATTTGCTTTTAAGATTACTACGTCTGTCACTTTGCCTGCGTCATCATATTTAACATAGACCGGCACTTCGATTTTTTGGTCTGTCTGGGCAATGGTGATTATGGACTTCCCAGGAAGAAGATTTAAATTGTCCATCTCCTGTTCAGTGTACCCATAAGATTGTGACTTCCTCCAACCATCAACAACAATAATGGCTTCAATATTCGGATCCGCATACAAATCTTTGAGTGTTTGCAGATTTTGAATTTCCCAATCTAAGCTAGGGTTCTTAAACGGCAGAGAAAAATTAATCCTCAAATGCTTGGGTGAGTTGAAAAATAGCGGATTTGACTGATCGCTCCATTCATTAATAAAGCTGCGGGTATCCAATGAAACTCCGATGAATGGAAGCAACGCTAATACTGGGTTGAGTTTGCCATTGAACATATCCTGGATTCCTATCTTACTTAAGACTCCATAATTTTGCTTCCAGAAACTGTCTCCTGTTTGGATGCTAAGGTAAGGTAAAGTGTTGCCCTGGATGATCAAGGCCGCGGTCTGGATCAAATTGACCTGGCTGAGGTCCCAGGAAATAATGGGCTGGGTCAAGACAGTGACTAACCCGCTATACTTCGCTTGATACGATGCCCACCACATATAATCCGGATGGGAAGTCCCATTTGCTTCAGTCTTGATATACGGATGAAGAATGTGATCATACTGTATCTGCGGTGCATATAAACCAAGTGTCTGGCCTATCAAGACGGTAATCTCATCTGAAACACTTAAAAATTTACCGACTAACGCTTCGTGCATACGTGATCTTAAGAAACTATCCACTTCGGCAATCTGTTGCACTGAGAAGGCGCTGGTGCGGAAGTTATGGCCTTTCTTTGTCCATTCATCAAATTGCTGATGGTTGGTTTGCCTGGTCTTTAACCATTCTTCAAACGTGATGCTGTTAGATCTGTCGCTTTCGGAGAACAGCACCCATCCGACCAACTCATCTTTACGTTTATCATCAATAGGGCCGGGCAAAGTATCCTTGACGTGATGACGTAAATCAAAGATCACGTTGCCCAATGCCTGGACCACTCCGCCGCCTGGTATTCCAAAAGCGCTCATACCCGTGGTTATAAAATCTAAGGCAATACCCAACCTGCGGCGGCTCTTTTGCATTTCCAGGGTTTTACCTACTGCATTCTTTTCCTGCTCAGCGGCATATTTGGCGAATTGATTTTGGGCAATCCCTACACTGAACTTATTAGGCCCGAATAAATACCGCGGCTTTTGAAGCACTTCTTCATAGGTTTCCGGATAATACTGGTTCAAAAATGGTTTACCGTTTTTGTCGCCTAATAGCTTTTCTTTGTCCGAAGAAATTTCCGCGAACTGTATCCAAACTCCAGAGACGCTGTTGACATATTCCAATTCACGGCTGTTGCCTTTGTCCCCTTTAATCGCATAAGTCACGCGCTTAAACGGTACCTGTTTGGGCACCTCAACAATTTCGCCTTCAGCCATGAAGCGCTTAACAGAGCCGATGTTGCCCCATTTATCAGGGATAATTTCCGCGGTGGTCAAAAGCCCTGTCTCAGGGATGGCCACGCCTTTAAACAATTGTGCCATTTCCGGTTTTGCCAACTCAGCGAGCTGCTCATTCCGATCAAACATGCCAAGGACCTTAATCAAGGCCATTTGCATTTTGATGTCATGCTGTGCGGACTTTATCAAATCGTATTGGGCCTGGGCCGCTTTTTCGCCCGACCACAAAATACCTTCTTGATCATGACCGTAGGCATCTTTGAATTTAACCAACGTCAAAAACGGCCGTCCGGCCAGTTCGTTGTTATGAACATCCGCGAGATTAATCGGCGGAAACTTCTTATCATCTTTTATGTCAGCCAAATCAAGAGGTTCTGCGCCTAATGGAATAAATTTGGCGATTAGTTCTGTGTCTTTTTTATACAAGAAATGATTCATCTGTTTCTCAGTCCTAATCTCAAGTAATGGAGCGTGTAAACTGCCAGGCTCTATAGATCCAACGACAGCCATGACTTCAGCCCCGAAATACAATTTCTCCTGGATATTTATAAAATTCTTACGGGCAGTTTCAAGCCACTTGATCTTGATGTCTGTGCCCTTGTAATTAATTTTTCCTGTTTTCAGAAACTCTATCAAACTCTCGCGGTTTTTGAATAAACCATCCATGTTCAACCGGCTTAATTCTTTCAATTTCTCATTAAGCAATCCTTTGTACTCTTTAACCCCGAACAATTTATGGACTAAGGAATCATAAGCGACCATGCTCATCTGTTCTGTCCGGGTTTTGTCACCCATATCAATTGTTTCGCCGTTCAGAATCTTCACGTAATCTCTGACCCTGTCCGGCGTTTGCTGGAACACTGCTGAACTCAAGAGATCTTGACCTGCTTTGGCCCACTCTCCATTCAACATATGCTGGCGCCAGGTATAAAATGTGCTATAGGAACCATTGGTCTGATACGCAAGTTCCACCGCAACCCACTGAGCTCTCCAGGACAATTTACTGAATGCTTCCGGACCAAAGAAATCAGCTGCTTTATTAATATACTGTGGCAGTATTTCAACCAATATCTTGTCGGCTTCGTCCTGGGTCGATCCTCGCTTGCTTTGAATAACATCCTTAGGCAGGAGGTTTAGAACGGTGTTCCATTCAAATCCATAACCGATATCCATTTGTTTGTGGTTTGGATCTACATAGGGCCAAGCTCTAAAACCTTCATGCTTGCGTATGCTGCTCATTACGGATGGGCCAGCTTCCGGTTGTAACAAGGAGTAAGCTTCGGCTAAAGATTCCTGGATTCGTTGCAAATCCAGATTATTCGTCTGATATTCCAGGGCCTCTTTATCCGCGATGACTTTGTACTCTTTATTGATAATACCGGTTAATACCGCTTCGACCTTTTCTAATGCCGTCGTATCATTGCGAGAAACCGTGGGCGACGTGGCAATCTTTTGCAATAGCTTTTCCAAATCACGTATGGCCGCTTCCAACGCTTTGGCTTGTTCATCGCCGCGAACGGCTATCGGTACGATAATTGAACCCTCCTCAAAGTATCCTTGCAGCTTATCTAATAGATCCTTCGAAAACTTCTTGTCATGGGCTTGTTGCAGGTCCTCGAGCTGATACCGTATGTCTAAAAGACCAAGTGACTTGACTTTGTTTAAACCGGCCAAAATATCTTTATTCTGCTCTGCATCCCGGATTGCCAAATCGAGTTCAATCTTTTCAAATTTCCTAAAGTTCCCCTTTTCATTGCTATTTCCCTGCAAACGCTGCAATTCGCTTTTCACTAATAGAGTATCTATCGCTAATTGTATTGATTCTTTGACCTTCTGGTCCTCTTGATACCGGGCTAATTCTAATTGATACTCGTAGTAGGCGCTGAGTACGCCAAGGGCACGCTGTTGAGCGGCGAACGCTGTCTTCTGGTCATTAGGGTCATAACGAACAGTGATCGTTTGACCTTCGATTGCCTTTTGGACCACCTGCTGGGTAGCAAGCCAATCTGAAAGATGATCGCCGCCAACAACTTGTTGAACAATGCCTTTGAATTGCTCAGCAGGCACATTATTGTCTTCTCTTATCTGCAAAAGCTGTTGGGTGTGGTAAAGCGCGATTAGCTTCTGCATATCCGCGGAGACGCTCTGTGGACCTACCAACAAGACTGTTGAAGCAACCTGCGCCCTGTTAAACGGTACAAAGTCCCGTACTTCAATAGCGGCTACCTGCGACTGAATGCTCAGTATGGTCGCCATCACGCTTGTAGCGGCTATTTTCTTGATGCGTCCGGCAATAGGAGTAGCGGCTTTACTCGAGCGTTCTTTGCTCTGAAGGGCCGTGATTTTCTCCTGATCTTTTTTAATTTCTTCTTGGTCCTTTTTGATCTCTGCTAATCTATGTTCAATATTTTGGGCCATTCCCTTCAAATTTGAGGCGCCAAAAATATGCTCAACTGCATTCAAATTGCTCTCTTCCTGCAGGGATACGTATGGATTTAATCCCAGCTCTTGCGCTCCCTCTTGTAACCCTTGCGCTGTCTTGCTGTTCTTCTCTTTTAGCAAATCGTCGCCGTTCAAATTTTTTCTAATAATTGTTTGAAGTCCTGCCTCAATCCGTTTTTGCTGATTAGCTTGACTGGCCCTGTACCAATCACCTATGGAAATCCCGCGGACGTCTTTAGACGCGACGAAATAAAACGCCTGCCCGTTCATCTGGCGCTTCACTAAAGCCGCTATGGTTTCAAGGCCATCCTGGTCCAAATCAACCGCCACGCGCTGAGGAATACTCAAAACAAACCTGTCTAATCTGGCGGCCTCTCCATTCTCCGTTGTCTTAATACCAATAGCCTTAGCCGCGGAATTTTCCGGTGTGGCTGCGCCTGAAAGATTCAGCATATAAGCCAAACCAAACTCCGGATGGTAAAGATAATTTTCGCCCTGTCTTGCCAAATGCGCTTTGACCTCATCCACGTTTTGAGCTATCGCGCGATTGGTCCGGTAGAAGGCCGCCGCTATTTGATCACGTATCAACAGGTCCTTGATTAGAGGGACTATGGACAATTTAGCGGAAAGCGTAAATTTGATATCTTCCGCCTTCCGTGCTGTTGCCTGGGCTAACTTTTCAATTAATGGTTCCAGCTTGGCCTGGAAGGCTTTTTGCTGGCTGACTCGATCTTCTATCGGTAAAATCAAACTGACCTGATGTTTATTCTTTAATTCCACAGACGGCACTTCGCCTTCACGAACATCCGTAATTTCCAGTGCTCCCTGTGCCCCGGCGCTATTGGCTAATCGGGCGCCCAATTGCGCCTTGAGAATAGCTCCGGCAAGGCCTCGGTCATCCAGCTTTTGCTCCAACTCTGCCAAAGTCGACTGCCGTCCCACCTTGGCCACGCCTGCGCCGCCCGGCAGAAGCTCTAATTCACCGACAATGCGGGTCTGAGGCTCAATGGCGTCACGGAATTCCTCATAAGAAAGATGCTCGCGTCCCGTCGCGATTTGGGCGTCTTTAATAGCATCTCGCAACTGAGGATATCTTTTAATGAATCCTTGCGGATTTAAGCTAAACTCATCATCTAAATGTCTCAAATTCAATTCATTGACCGGCAATCTTGGCTCTCCAAACAAATTATTGACCGTATTGTCAAGGGTGTTCTGAGGCATAACATGATTAAAGAATTGCCCCATAACACTCATCGCGGAAGGAGGAACGTCTGCGCCGTAAGCAGGTGACTCCGTGGCATTGATGACCGCATTGATGCCATGACCGACAACAGAATCTTTAAACGGAGAATCTTTCTCGACAAATGATGCCCCTGCCGCGGTTAATGTAAAGATTTCCGCGGCAATAATCCACATATGCCAGACCCCGGCCCAAAATTCTGCACCTGTATCCGCCAATAAATTCCAAATGGATCCAGAAGCGAAAGGCTCTTTCCCAAGTGATTGCCGAATCAACCGCCAGGCAGAAACCGGCAATAATAATGGAGACACCAAAGTTAATCCAAACGCCACGATGTCCATGGCCACAAAATAAAGGGCCCCCTTAACAGAAGCGCTTTTAATAGGAGTGCTTTGTTCTTCACGGACGGCTTTCTCCAATATCGTTCCCAGGGCCGGTCTGCCGTTGGTATCTAATCTTCCGGTCTTGATTAAATCTCTAATCAGAACTTTTATCTCATCTCGATCCTCAATAAATCGCTTATCACGCAACAAATCATAAAGTGTATTGGCATAAAAACCAACGTAGCCCATTGCCGCGGCTTTTTGGGCGAGAACCGCATGCTTTCTCGTTAAACTGTCACTTGAAATACGACCGCTTAAACGGAAAATCCTGTTTAATTTTAAATTCATAAACAGGACCATAAACCCTAATCTAAGCAATTCACCCCAAGTGAAGGTCAAATGAACAGTCCACAATTGGTCCTTAAGCCAATTAAGACCGAATACCGCGCTGTGGGCTTGGTCCGGGAAGAAGTAAATCAAAACAAAGGAACCAGCAATTCGACCGATGATCGCCAAAGTCGCCCTGCCAAACAAGAATGTCGCTGTCCCAATACCAACTGGGAAGACCAATTGCAAGACACGGCAAACAATGACCCCTCTGTACCAGACTGCATTGAGTTTTCCTTTTTGCTCTAATTCATCCTGGGCATCTTTTGCCTCTTTTTTGATGTTCTCCTCAACAGCCGGGGCTAATTTACCCTTAATATAATCATCAACGAATTCACCAAAAGCAATCAATGTCCAGGAAGCCACAAAGAAGAATCCCCAAAATACCGAGGCTAAATACGGTGATAAAAATCCAATAATCCCGCCTTTGATAGCAGTGCCTATCATGTACCCATAATTGATATACCCCAGACAAGCTCCCAAAATTGTCGCGCCGATAACAAATATTGTGAACATCCTGTTGTTAATTAATGAATTTACGAAACCACTCTTCTGTTGTGACCGGTTTTTGGACAGATCGAATAATTTCGTAAACCAGAATGGTTTAACTTCCTTAAAGAACGCACGCGATACTCCCAATATCATTGCGCCACCACTCACACCAAGTTGCTTTGCCTTGATTGTAATAAGCGAGAAAATATCTCTCAATCCGCCAAAGAATCTTGTATTTTTGTCCTTATAAAGACGATAGATATCCTTTGCTAAAACTCCGGAAGCTATCAGGAACAAAACTGATGGCAACAAGACAGTAAGTTCCTTGTAATTCTTAAGGCCATTCTGGTAAAGCTGAACAAGCGGTGATGTGCTTCCGAGGAACAGGCTAAGGGCCTCAAAGAAAAGTGGAATGCTGAAGATAAGATGTGTGAAGCTCTTTACTGTTGTAAAAAGTTTCTGCCGTGTTTCCTTTATAGGAATGTACTGCAGATGTTTGTCTTTCTGTGCCTTCCATGTGTATAAAATGAATCCAACTGGAATAGCAACCATGAGCGCATGGATAATGGTGGCCTGCGAAGGAACGGCAAATTGGATGACTTGACTAATTAAGGTTGGTGATGTTGAAGCAAAGGACAGGGCTGGCATCCCCAGCAAGAGAGCAAAAACTGTTATAGGTCTGACAGCTAATCTCCAAGCCCCATGTCCCTGAATAAATGCTATAACTGGCTTGATAGCAGAATTATGGAAGCCTTGAATTAAAGCTTGAATGCGGGTTGCTATAGAAGGAACACGAATTCCACCGTTCTTTTCTGCCTCGTTTTGGGCGAGCGAAACAACTGTGGCTGCGGCAGTGCTTGTCAGAACAAACACTTTTTGCGCCTTCGATTCATCGCTTCTTGTCGGAGTCGCGGACGCAGTCCTAGAACCTTGAAGAAATCTATTGTTATAAGCGTCTACGTCGATACCCAATCGTTGCGCAGTTTCCACACTTCTAGAACCTCGCACATCTTGGGTTCTTATACCTTTTATGGTTTCTGCTGCCTTGGGTACACTTCCTACACCTTCTGCACCTCTTGCAGCTCCGCCATATAGGCTAGACACGCTATTTTCACTTCTACGGATGCCCTTCCCTAATACTATCCGGAATGCACCCAGCACTTCTTTAACGTACCTTACGGTACGAGAACGGATCTTGCTTGCTTCTACTGTGCCTCTACCTACTTCGCTTGTAACACCCGCGTTCACCACGAGGGTGGTATTGCCAACTGCATTGTTGCCAACTTCTGTGCTTCTAACTGCTATGTTGCTTGTACTGCCTACCTCTACTACCTTTACTTCGCTTACTTCTTGCTTCTTCGCGGACGGAGCTCGCGCTAAGCCGCTTCCTGCATTTTCATCAAAAACGGTACTTCTTGTTGCAACTCTAGTACTGCCAACTACTTCACTATTTTCCTCTTTTCCTACCATTAATCTGTATGCTAACCTGAGGAAGGTTAGTACAGATTGAAAAATACCCGGAGAATATAACCTTGGGCTAGTTCTTGCTACAAAATCCTCCATATTAGTACCAAAATCGCCTCTATTCCCATCGGATAAGCCCATGTTTCCAGGACTTGTCTCATTCAAGAACGTACTCGGTGGCGCACCTCCAGGCCCGAAATTCCCTCCAGACCCGGGCGGAGGCTGATTAGGATTAGTCGGTAAATACGGTAACGGCGGTACTTGTTGTGTCTCCTTAGACTTAGGCCAACTCTTATTTGGCATCTCTTCCTTAGGCGCTGGCGTTACCGTAGCTGCTGGCAATTGACTTCTGCCGTTGATAAAGGACAAGAAGCGATCAGGATCCTGTATTAGTTTCTTATTTGTATATTCATCGATTTTAGCAAACAAACTTTTTGCATCGGCCCGTATATTTTGTCCCTCTTTATCAACAACTTGCAATCTCCATGCCTCCGGCATCCCCAAGAAATCAGAAGCTTCAAACTGATTATTACCGGAATTAAGCATCTGGCTTAATTTATTTATGACTCCCCACTGTCCTTTAATCTTGTCCGCATTTTGATAGAGAGCACGCAGGTAATTCATTGCCGCTCCTCTGGTCACAAAGGTCTCACAGCGCAAGAAGAAGTCGACATCCAACGCTGTCTTATCAGGCTTAGACTCATAATTTTTAAGGAAAATCGCAATCATTTCCGGATTATTCATCAAATGCGCTAATTCATCTAGAGTCAGGGTCTCAAATCTTCCTTTGGTTTCATTCCTGACAAATTGCAGCCTTTCCTGGGCATCCTTGGCATCCATATCAAGCCATATCCCGGCTAATGAAAGATAGCTCAACAACGAATCCTCTGTTCTGCCTTCTT
This sequence comes from uncultured Planctomycetales bacterium, assembly GCA_964483535.1. Taxonomy (GTDB): domain Bacteria; phylum Omnitrophota; class Gorgyraeia; order Zapsychrales; family Fredricksoniimonadaceae; genus JABDGZ01. Next base: position 53,036 of record CAZABZ010000001.1, read on the forward strand.
TGGCTTCTTGATTCCTTATTGCCTCCAAATCCTTGACTTGCAGAGCACCTTTAGCGGCATACAGTTTGGTCGATTCAGCCAATTCTTTAACTAATTTCATCCGCGTATCAAATGCATTAAGGAAAGGTGTTTTGCCCAATACGCCCCAGAACAGCTGGACAACCTTCGGCTTTTGCGATTGCTCCTGCTCAAATCGTAATAACGCATTGCGCTGCGTGATCATTCTTTTATACAAAGTATCCGCGCCATTTTTAGTGAGTTTGTCAGACAAATGTTTGTACACCGTATTATTATGATCAACTTTCAACGCATCGGCTATTCTAAGCGGCATCAAATCAGGCATCTGATCATTAGTCAACTGAGTCTGAAGTGTTCTTAAATTCTTAAGGAAATCTTGGGGTTCTATTTCCGTATTTATGCTGCCGCCATGCTGGGTCCAGAAATCCACCATAGTAGCCCAACGTAAAACATCCGTTACATTATTCTCATTGGCCTCGAATAAACGATTGGTTACGTCAAAAGCCAACCGATTAATTTCTTGACGGTCTTCGCTTTCGGCAGGGGCGTTTTGAGTTAGAACGGCCAACTGTCGACGTAACTCAGCTGAAAGTTTGGCAACCGTCTCCATCTGGCTTAAGAAAATTAACCCGAGCTGGGTGACGGAGTGGTTGGTAAAATACAAATCATTGTTTAAGAATTGGTCCGCCAGCGATGGTCCTAATCTTTGCTGCAAAGTATCAGCCGTGATTGGGCCATTGCTGGAAAGGGCTTGGGCTGTGACATTGGCCGCATGAATGGCGTCTTGACCATATACAGGAGCTATGTTGGTTGGCAAAACAGCTTCAGCAAATTTATCACGCAAAGTCTCAAAGACCTCTGTGAAATTAACTCTTATCTGTTGAATCTCCTGGGGGAATTCCAAACTCGGCAATTTGCTCTTGCCGTAAGGATTGATTTTAATCTTGGGCAACTCTTCTCGTTGAAGGTCATGGGCTATATTCAAATAGCGACGCACCTGGTCTTCCAATGCAGGGCTTATGCCGGATGAGAGTAGCCCTTCGAGCATACTGGTCGTGCCGTTCCAATTCGATTGTGACGCGGCAATAAACCATTCCGGACCACTGACGGTATAATTAAGGAGCATTTCGCGTTCATTGCTGAATCGTCCTCCCAAAACCTGGGTCAACATTAACTCCAATAATTTTTTATCTCCAGGGGATTTCTCAAACAGGGCCAGCCATTTTTGCAAGGGGCTGACTTGGCGTAAATTGTGCAATACATTAAGCACCGCATGGCGTACAGTCCGGTCACGATGGGCCAAAGCATTATATTTGACAATCAAGCCTAACAGAATCTCCGGCTTAATCGTCTTTGAATCAACTCCTGACAAATTCTGTTGAGCATCCTTTACAAAATCGCGGATATCTTGATACATTTTCCCATCCGGCAGGCGTTTGCTTAATATATCGACTTGTTCCTGAAGATATCCTCGATAACGCTCAAGGTTTTCTCTATCGTTGTAGAGGTATTTATCTCCCTGCTCGCCATTACGATTATTACGGTTTAATGCCTGGATCAATAAGGACTCTTGCCATAAATGGCCGGCAAGTACATGGTTGTCCAAAGCGCCATTGAAAGAGATACCAGTGGAGATAAACGGTAAGCCCAATACTATCCAGTTGTTGGGGGCCGCGTTATTTTCCAAATATTCAATTATTTCATTTTGATTTTGATTACTGCCATCGAGAATAAGTACCCTGATTTGGTCAATCGCTTCTTCTTTTTTCAAGTCATCCACCGTCAAAACAGGAGAATCTCCCCAAAATACGCCGGTTGAGGCTGAGGCCAAAGCGGCTTTCAATTGATCCGCGAATTGGCGCTGAATATCCGCATACGGAGATTGCACAACCACCGCGCGTTTTCCCGCTTGTTCGACAACTTTATCGACTGCAGCTTTTAAAGATTCACCTAATGTATCCTTCAAATCAAATAATGTGAGTTTGTCCAATTCGAGTGTGCTGGGTGAAATCTCTTCAAATGGGCCCTGCACAAGACCGGATTGCAATATGGCCTCCAAGCCTTGAGCTGTCGCGGTAAAACCAACGACCTCATCATGGCCCAAGACCAATTCCCACAAAGGATTTTCACTCTTGGTTTCATTGGTGATTGGCATCTTATCAATGTCAATTTTGTTATCGGGATTACGTTCGTTATATTGCAGGACCTTGCCAAACAAATAGGCAATGTATGAAATATTCTTTTCGACTTCCACGATGCCTGTCGGACCTACAGGGAAGTATCCTAATTTTCCATTTTTATCCAGAGCTAAATTTAATCTAATCCCGTCGGGTTCAAGCATGGACTGAATGGTCGCGGCAAAATGGTTTTTATCGCCTTCATCTGTTATTTTGTATGCGTCATAAACCCCCCAGGAAACCAAGAAATGCCGGCCATCGACGGCAATGTTAGGATTGTAATAAACAATGGCCTCGCCGCTGGCCTCTGCTTGACGAAAGACGTCCAGACTGTCCGTGATCTTGTATTTTTGTCCTTTACTTAAATCCTTAAGCCAGTCGGCCACTTGATTGCGCACGTGGGCCAAATAGGGATCTTGAGTTATATCCGTCGTAGTGGAAACAACGTAATTGTATATCTCGGCCAGCTTCTGCATCTCATCGACAATGAGCGAGCCGTGTTTAAATGTCACCGCGGCTTTGGCGATTTCAGGTTCTTCAAAAATAATCGGCATGAACCCGCGGGCATTGTAGGACGAAACCTTGATCTTATTGGGATTTGTCAGCATATTGACAAACTCCTGAATGCGGGCCTCTTTGTCTATTGAAGAAGGACCGGTCGCGATATATTCTTTTAATTGATTAGACAATTCATCAAGATTGACAAATTCAAAATCCGGCGGCAATTCCCGGCCCAAAGCGCTAACCATGTCTAGAGCAAATTCTGCGGATGTCTTTCCAAAAATATGTTTCCCCTGAACAACGCGTCTGACAATGGGTTCGCTGTCAAAAAGCATCAACACATTTTTATTGGATAAAGAACGTATGACAGCCTGGAACACTTCGGGCAGGGTCTTGCCCGAACTATTGCCGGCCACAATGCTTTTGCCCATGTCCGCGGCCCTGATCATCTTCTTCTGATCTCCCCATTTCTGAAGATCAACGTAAACTCCACTTTGCTGCAAATTTTCTAATTCCTGATCAAGGGAATTCAAAATGGTCTCAACATCCTGAGGATTGACCGCAGCGACCATGGCCCGATCCCTATACGCAAAATTCAAAACCTCATCCATGAGAGCCACTACAAGAATTTTCTCCTGTTCGGTTTTATCTGTAATGCCCTTATTCAGGAAGAATGTTAAAATCAAACGAATGACATCCGGATCGGCTCCATATTCCCTCGAGGCCTTTGATATTCTATCTCCCCAGTTTGTGGAACCAATCGCCATTGATGTCAGTGTATATGTGCTTCTGTAGGCTTCGAGATTTCTACGGGCCTCATCCTCCGAAATTTGGGCTTCTTTTAATCCGCTGATTAACTCCCTTGCCTTCTCTATATTGTCCTTTACATCTCCTGTCATGGCCTTATCATTCTTCCCATTATTACCATCCTCCATGGCTAAATTCAAACTAACTGAAACGACAGGAATATTAATATTGACGGGCGGTTGAATATTGGGAATGCCCTTAGGAGGCACATTTTGCATTTCATTAGAAACCTTCCCCCAAGCCTGTTGTAAAATATTCTTTGCTTTTTGAGTATCGCCAAAGATAACTTTAGGAATTTCCGTGAGAACTTTCTTGCGATGAGGATCATTTAGCATCTCCTCAGGAATTTGACGATACACCTCAACAATCTGTGCGGCATCAAGTCCTTTGGTAAGCTTAACAAGCGCCGCTCGATCATCCACAAGAACGCCTTTTAGATCAGCCATAGAATAAAGATCCGGGCCCATGCTCTGCAACATGACATTATCAGGCGCTAATAATAGGAAGGTGCGTGAAGCAACATACCATCTGAAAGCTTCTAGCCTGCTCAACTGTCCGGCATCTACTTTCTTCCCTTTATATTCCACCCATTGTATTTCGTTGGCTGACTGGGACATGTCCACACTAGCAAACGTCGAAGATCCGACATGATCACCATTTGTCAGCGGGGCAATCTCTGCCTTATCATACTCAGCTAAAATTGGAATAAGTTGTGCGCTGTCAGCTAAAGCAACATAACGGATATCCAGTCCTTGTTTAGCCAAAGACATAAAAGCAGTGTAATTATTTTTTGCAAAATTTCTAAGCAACCTGACTATACGGAGGGTTCGGGCAGAGGAAATAGCAGCATTTATCCGCCCTTTCGGTGGTGCTGTTGACTGAGGATTCATGTATGTGTCATTGCGAGGAGCCGCAAGTGACGAAGCAATCTCTTTTTGCATCTCAGCAACAGGCACAGATGCCAAAACGGCATTGCCCCCTGCGATCAAAGCTTTAATATCCATTAAGCCTTTAGCCTTCAACGATAGCTTTTTAGCCACAGCATAAGCCTTAAGTACGCTCAAAACAATTTTCAACGCATATTGAGGATTATTCTTAGTCTGTACGGCCACAGCCTTCTCCAAAATCCTACCCATTGCTGCTTTAGGCAACAACATCAAGAGCGGAACAAGTTTACCGTAAAAATCCTTGGCACTTAACATTGAGTCATCAGAATCGAATTCACTATCTTTGGCAGCAAGTACAAAGTCCTTACCAGGAGGAGCATACATGGCCCAGTCCAGACGAGAGGCTATGTTACTAATTACATTCATGGCCGCATCCAGAGGATTTTTAAATTTCTTGTCTGCCTGATTGATTATCCATATTTCTGTGACGGTATCCGCATAATCAACAGGACTGGTATCGCTCACGACTTCAGCGCTGTCGATAACCGACGACCCCGGCTGAAATTTAGTCTGGTTAACTAATTGAGCCTGATTCGCTGAAGCAGATATTTGTTCATCAGCTAAAGCATTGCGCTCTGGTTGTACAGGAAGCCCGTCGGAACCAATAACCAAGCCCTCTCCATAGGGACCAATAGGCACCCTTTGCGGTTCTGGCTCAATCTGCGGAGTAACTCGGTTAATGCCCGCCTGATTATTGAAAACTATTTGAGGTGGTAGGACAATTCCCCTTTGTGCTTCTCCATCATACGAGGCATACACGCGATCCCAAGCTTCCTGCAAATTATTACTAAATGTTTGCGATACATTTTTCCATTTGGATTGATATTTAGTATCAAGGAATTTTAAAATAGGGACCAGTTTCTTGGCTTTGTCCCCATATTTGCTCCTTACCGTTTGTTCTGTCTCGCCTTTTAAAAACCCATATTGTTCCCGCAAAGCATCTAATTTGGTAAGCCAACCCGGCCCTTCACGACGGATGGCTTCAACATCATCTTTATCATAACCATGATTTTCCATCATGCTGATAAAGATGCCTTTCAAATCCGTGTCGTCTCCTGCCCGCCAGAATTTCGGATCTTCATAAGATAAGCTGTTAGCATCATGTAAAACCTTATCAACTTCTTCCAAAGAGTGGATGCTCTCATGGTTAAATCCATAGTTGATGTTGTGTAGATTTTCCTGCTCTTCATTGTCCAGATCCACAAACTCTGCTTGGATAGCCCAGATGCCGTCTGTCTCAACCCATTGGTCACCTTGTTTGGATATGAGCCCAAGTGTTTGTAAATATTCTACAAATTGCTCTTCTTGCTTTGTCAACTGCCGCCCCTTCGCGGAGTTCAAAAATTCAACAATCCCATAATTGCCAGCCTGATTAGTCAAGTTAACCCCATTATATTTAAACCCGCCGGCTGCCTTAAGAGGCACGATATCTCCTTTTTTAAATTCTTCTCCCGCACCTTCACGGAACACCATGAAGCGAGACATGGCGTTTAGCCCCCAACCCCTGGTCGCGACGATGTTGAGTATCTTTGTGCCTTTACCTACCTCTTCCCCTACAAATGGCGACTGCCCCATTTGAAGGTTGAATATTAAATGGCCCAATGATTGTTCTAATCGAAATCTTTTATTTTCCCTATCTAATGACATTGGAGTCAAACGCTGTTGGGGGGCCAAAGTCAAAAGTTGTTGATTGTAATTCTCTGCCATAGCTATTTCATCAGCGGTCAACTTTTGACGTTTTTCTTTTTCAGCGGCAATAACACCTTCCACTTTAACGCGCTCATCATCTAATTTTGCCCAATCGCCCGAGGCCTCAGTAATATTTCCACTTTTGTCAATATCCACCTTGATGCCAGTCTTCCCATCTTCCAGATGCAAAATACCATCTTGAAAACTTTGTTTAAAATCAATGGCCGCCAGCACATGCGCCAGAGCGCGCAAATTTATTTCTGAACCGCCACCAATCTTGCCATTATATATATTATCCAAGACCTTCGTTAAGGTTGTATCCGTGATATGGTGTTCCAGTATATGGGTCATCACATCCATCTCTGCTGCTCTGAGGGCCAAAAGATCTGTAGTCTTTGCCAGCGAAGCCCGGATCTTTGCTAAGATTTGATCTGCATCTGGTTTGTTATTCTCGCGATAGGGCAGTTTTTGCTGGAAGGTATACAGCTTGCGGCCATCGCCCGGATCATACACGGGAATATTGGCCACTAACAGATCTTCAAATCCTTTCATTCCCTTGGTTTCGTCATCTTTGACCACTTCAATGATCCCTTTTTCAAGTCCCTTGCCGGATTTGATCTGTTCATCGAGCACCCCTAAAGCCAATCGTGCGGCTGGCAAACCGGAGATAGCCATGTTGCGACTGCGTTCAAATACTTTTTGAGCCTCGTCTCTGAAAGCGACATACATTCTTTCATCGCCCAGCGCTAAGGCGCGTCTGGCTTTCTGCAATTTCCCCCAGCCTTCAATCATATGTGTAAAGATTTCACCCAAAGCGTAATCATGATCGTAAATTCCGACGTTCAAATTCTTTGCATCATTATGTTCGATGATGGTGCGCGATGCCCCCAGCACCGTCTCTACTTCCACCAGACGGGCTATGCGGTCAATGATGTGGCCCACTTCATGGTCAGGAACGCCATTTTCCAAACTTTCCGGGTCAAGATCAAGCAGGGCTAACAAAGCTTTAGTCCCCAAAGCCAATCTCAAATTATCCGCCAAACCGGCGCTGCCATGCTGTTCCGCATAAGGATCAAATGTCATTTCAAAATCATTGTCTTTGAGATATTGATTAATTCGTTCCTTAGCTTCTTTTATGTTTGCCTCAGTTGGATCTAATAAAAGCCTGGGCAATTGATGATCTAGGTTCTCCAATAAATAACCTTTCAGCCACATAAGCATATGACTTAAGCGGCTGCTTTTTTGACTGTCTGTCTTGAACTTCAGATAAACCCTTTGGCCTGAGCGAAGAACTTCTTTCCATTGACTTTGGTCTTCTAAACGAATAGACTTTTTATTTTCATCATCCAAAGTAATAAACTCGACATCAATGTCGTAACGTTTGACCAAATCCGCCATATCCTCCAAAAGACCTTCATAAACTGCGGTCCTGTCATCATTGCCGGGTAAACGCACTAATTCACTGCGTTTTTCCAAAGATTCCTTAAAACGGTTCGTGGCCGCGATATGATCGTGCACGGTAGCAATATCTTCTGCATAAATGATCGCGTCCTTGGGTGGCTTTAAACCCCTTCCTCTTAAATCTTTCCGTAAATACGGATCACTGTTCAAATCAAAAATATATTTATTGTCTTTAGTGGTCTTAATGATACGTCCTAATAAATACGCTCTATTTTTAAATGTTCCGTCCTTACCGATAATGCGTCCTGTGTCATGCTCTATTACATCCCCCTGCTCAATCCCTTCCTTGGCATACCCATTTGTTTCAACAATAACCTTTTTAACATTCCAGGTTCCGTTTTCTTTCATGCGGCGTTCACTGGTGATGATACGTTCGGTACGGAACTTGGTTGGGTCAGCCTCATCCTTTGTTAAAATCGGTTCAACAAACCGCTTGATATCCACTTCAGTGGCCCCCTTGGGGATCGCCGCAAAATTATTGTTGACGAATATGCCTTGATCCGGTAATTCCAAAATTTCATCGCCCTTGTTCTCATCTAAGGTGCGGATCAACACGTCTCCGTTTTTAATCGTTACCCCCTTATATTTGATAGGAGTCGGGTTGGTGACAATGATCTTTCTGATATTAACCTGCCCATTCTTATCGACGCTGACAATCGAACGGCCATAAATCGTCTCCCAGCCACGCATGCCCCCTAAGAAAACCTGTCGCTTGGTGTTGATGCTGTATTCTTGAATTTGTTTCTCTATGTCTTTTTCTTTCTTAAGCGCCTCCTGATCAATACGGATCAATTGATTTTCAACCAGCAGTGCTCTTAGGGCCCCGTCTGATGATGTTAAGCGAGAAATCAAATCTTTCTCTCCGGTGGAAAATTCTTCAATACTTAAACGTTCCTGGGCATTCTCCCCGCTGGCTTCAACCATTTGTCCGTTATTTGCGATACTGAAATCCCCTTTTTTACCGCCGATAGCCTGTAGTAAAATATTTTGATTGAAACGGTTATCTTTCTCTAATCTCATCCTATGATTAATCTTGTCATAAGCATATTGAACAGGCGCCAAATATTGTTCCCCTGTTTGGGCATCAATGATTTGCAAAATAGCATCTGAAACATATTCACCTTTATCTTTTCGTACATTAAACTGCACCAAACGCTTTTCAGCAACAGGCGCGAATGACATGAATGCCCGTTCATGTTCAGCTAAAGGATCGTCTGTTTCCTCGAATATTTTTAAAAGTTCTTGATCGGCCTCAGATTTATACCAATCCTCCTGGGAAACGACCTTTTTAGTATTGGGGTTATAGACCTGATTTTCATTTGCGTCCATAGTCGGAGCATTGGCATAATTACCAAATTTTAACCGCTGACCGACGTTAAATATCTCCCCTTCCTTATAACGCATGGTACTAACAGACTTGTCAACCAGTATCCGCTGATAGCCGCCTGTGTCGCGAGGAAGAATATATTCATTGGGCCCCTTGGCAGCAGGCTTCTGCGTGCTGACTTGTGGTGTTCCCGTGGATTGACTTTTTTCTTCAGCCATAACAGCTTCTCCTAAATGTCGCTGCCTGATCATTCTTACGACTTCAGATATCAACTCTGGATTGGCACGATAATCGGTTTGCATGGTCTGGTGCGCCCCGTTTTGCGCCATATCTAAAGAAATGCCCTGGGCGATGGCCATCATGAATTTCTTAAGATCCTGGCGCACTTGATCTTTTTGTTCTTTGGTCAAAGTGGGATCATTTAATTTTTGGTTATAACCTCTCAAAGTATCCTTGGTGTCTGACTTTAGATTAGGATCTTCTTCTATCATAAGCACTTGCTTATAGCGACCCTTGGTACGCTGGGAATTATCATAATCTTCCGTATTTTTTAGATACGAATTTTGACGGCCCATGGCCTGCATAATACCCGATAAAGAACGCGAAGAAAGGTCAATTTGAAAAGCAGTAAGAACATCCGCTATTTTATTCCTTACTTTAATGCGTCCTACCGTATCATCGATGTCTTCCTTCATCGATGTAAGAATGACTCGAGCTTTCATTTTCCGACCAATTTCTGCAGGCGAAAGACCTTGATTCTCCGGTCTGCCGCTTAATTTATTAAATTCTGCTTCTACATCATCCTTGAGTTCCCCTTCAATAAATCCCTTAGCTTGATCATGCCTTTTTATGTACACTTCCCCGTCAATGCCTAACTCAGCCAATGCTTTTATTAATTCTTTTTTGACGGCTTTTTCACCATAGCGTTCAAGCAAAGGTTGCAACATAATAGTGTTTAAATACAATAATCTCTCATTGCTAGTCCTGCCCACCCCATCTTCGCCAAACTGTTCTTGAAGTTCTCTGACGATTCTTTGCTTTAATGTAAGTTTACCTTCCACATCAAACTCGTATTTTCTATCTGTGACAGGAACCTCTGCTTTAGGCTGCCAGAATTCAAACCCTGCGATTTCCATGAGATCCCTGGCTTCTCCAAAAGAACCGCTAAATCCCATGACCAAGGCACCTTCACTTTGGAAACGTTTGACCACCTGAATACCTGTAGCGCGATTACTCGGATGTTCTGCGGTATGCTGGAACCAATCTTCCATTCCAATATCCACTGCCTTTTTCTCAACTTCTTTCCCTCCCTCCATGACCTTGACCCCATTCTTCAAGTGTGAGACAATGACCCTCGAGTACATGTTCAAACCACTTTCATCTGAGAATATGCGATTAAGCTCCTCCTCCCCTACGTTTAGCATGTTGCGAGGATTGAGGGTGAATCCTTTGCGACGACTGAGCGTAAATCCACCATCTTTATTAATTATAATTTCCAACAAACCCATATTAAGAGCATAAACAAAATCTGCTTCTGCTCGTAGGGCCTTCCCTAACTCTTCACCTGTATAAACTATTTTCCCGTCTTTCCTAACGTTGTTGTCTTTATCAATCTCAAAACCTTTTTCCTTACCCATTGACAATATTTTCTCATATAAAACTTTTTGAACCTCTTCAATAAATTCATGTGCATGGAAGGATTGACCAAATCCTTCGCTTTTATTGATCACGTTTCTAACATTATTCTTAACAGCCTCATCCACCACCTGAGTTAAAACATCAACATGAAAAGACAGCCTGGCCATTTCCCTTTTATACTCATCACTGTCCTCACCAAGTCTGGTGACAATTTCTTTGCCATATTCCGCATGCTTCCCGAATATCAAGGTTGGTATGGTTGCTTGAAGGTGGGCTTCATCTATAAATACAATCGCGTTCTTCGTGCTAGTTAATTTACCTTTAATAGCGTTTATTTGAAGATTTAAATCCGCTGTTTGAGACCCCCGATGCGATATGACCGTTATCTTGCCTTCTTCATAAGGGATCTTACCCTTAATATCTTCACTATCGACGACTAAATAGTGTTCGGGATTATCCTTAAATGTATTGATGGCTTGGTCCGTCGTAATATAGATGATCTGCCGGCCTTTATCCGTTTTGACGACTGTTTCCATAATACTTCTGGCTAAGGTTGACTTCCCTTCACCTGTGCCCAACGCTATAGCAATCAAACGGCTCCCTTCTATCGTATTAGGATTTTCAATGGCTTCAAGAATTCCACGAATCATAGACATCTGCCCCTTTTTATAGGCAAATACTTCCCCACGAGGGATCTGTTTTGCGAGGGCGCTAAACACTTCGAAAAACTGCGTGTCCCTATCTTGGGCTGTTCCCCAGCCTTCCCGCTGTCGTATTTCCCCTAATTTACCCTTAAATATCTCCTTGGCTATGGCATCCGCTGAAGCTTGCAGGTCTAACATCTGGGCCTTTTTCACCCGCCACTGTTTTTCTACTTCTTTCAGATCAGTGATGAGATTATCTACCTCCCCTCCTAATCCCGGTTGCTGTCCCCATTTTTGCTTGATTATGCTTTGGGCTTGATCAAATTTCTTTGCTTTTATCAAAGAAGATATTTGAACCAAATCACTTATAACATCTTTCGCTGTAATAAAATCAGCTTCCTTTTCTCTTTGGTAGGCTAATGCTAACGTCTCTTCCCCTACTTCCTGCCCCTTAAGCCCATACTGCCCTAACAATAATTTCTGCAATGTCCCCTTAATTATGTCCAATTCTAATCGTTGAGATTTCAGACGGGAACCGATAATAGCAGTAACGGGGGAATTTATCCCTTGAGCATCTTCTCTTGGGGTGTTCCAATAAAGGGCGTTCGCAAACTCCCGTTCCGGGGTCCAAAAATCAGATGAAAAATACTTGGTTTGAGAAGGGAATTGTGTGTCACGGGATGCAGGGTGGATGACGTTTGTACTAGCGCCGACTTCTTCAACCGCAACTTCTTTTGTTTTAGTGTTTTCTGCGGAAGTTTCCGGCGGAGCCTTGGATGGTGGCTGGGTCCCTTCAATTGCCTCGCGTTGTCCTTTCCTGCCGTTAAGATATTCCGCGATATCATGCGCGTCTGCGCTGAACTCCTCTGCTCCCGGCAAGAGAACGCCTTGTTCTAAAAGTGCGCGTGTTACCTTGCTAATTCCTTCCAGTCGACTAATTCCTTCCGGAAGGATCTGTTTAAGTAAATTTTGCTGACGTTTAACACGCGCCTCGGTTAACTCATGCAGAGTGGCTTGAGCGGCGCCTTCTTTGGTAACAATCAAATACTCACGATTGCCTCGGGCATCTCGAAAAACAACAAAGCCTCCGTCAGCGCCGTCTAAATAAGAAGAATTATCCTTAACGATATATCGCCTGAACGTCGTAGTTGTTCCATCAGAATTTTGAATAACTCGTTGTAATCTTCCTTCGCTAGGGGATCCTATATATAAAGGCTTAGCAGTTCCTGTTCGAGCTGCGTTCTGTAGGCGCTCAAGCCAAGCTTGTTTTTCTTGTTCTGTTACAATTTTACGTCCATCTGCTGCGCCGGCATCCTCCACAGTCCGGACTTTAAAATTGTCGTCAATGAAATCATCCACTTCTTTGCCCTTCTTCCCCAGAATATCAGCTATATCTTTCAAATATTCCAGCGCCTTCGTTTGATCACCAGATGTTTTGTCAATCTTCCCTTCAGCCCTGTTTTCAAAAAATCTCGCTTCTGGATTTAATTGGAATATTTTTTCAAAAGCTAAACGAGCTTCTTCTCTGTTGCCAGCTTCCATAAAAGCATGTCCCAAATCATCATATAACTGTGACACGGCAACTTTCTTCCCATAATCTTTCCCGGCCAAGTCTTCAGCTTCTTGCGCCAATGTCTTGGCACTGTTTAAATCGCCAGGATCTTTAGAGAGCGCGGCTTTTCTTATTGCCATAAGTGCTGTGTCATTTCCCCTACGGAATTTATTATGGGAATACTCATTGGCCTTTGCAAATGCCTCTCTGGCAATGAGTGTATATCCATTCTTATTGAACTCTTCAACGAATACGTCATGTGCCAGATTAGACGCAATATCACGCAATGCCTTGCCTTGATCTTTTTTGCCTTGCTGACTTGCCACTTCCATCAATTGCTCTGCAATTTTTAAAGACGTGCCCTTGTTTGCTCCGCTCCCTTCTCTAATACTTAGTAAATTCCACCCACTCTCCAATTTGGAATCCCCCGGCGCATTATCAAACGCCACCTCCGCAAACAAAGTTGCAAAATTACGGCCTTCCGGAATACTTTTCCCTAACAACCCTCGGGAAACCGCCATCAAATCTTCTATCAGCGATTGATGCTGACTCGCGCCCTGCTGCTCTTTGGCTTCAGAAACCAATTTTTCCATTGCTGTTCTTGCGGCCTCAATATTACTTCCGCCATTCTTTGATAGCTCTAACGTTTGATCAAGTATCGCTTGTCTTTGAAATAAAATTCTTGCATTAAATTTCCCCGAGGCCGAAGCCTTTTCATTTAAATCGCCAGCTCCCTTCAAATCACCTACCGAAAATAGAGCTCTAACAGCACTATCTAAAGCTTTACGGTCCCCTACCTCTACTGATTTAGCTCCTATTTCGTTAAAAATCTCTATCGCTTCTTCACTGTGTCCTGCCCTCTGCAAACTCTCCCCAACAGCCAAATGATCTAAAAGAATCCCCGCCTGAGCTGATTGGTCACCCTTCTGACCTGCAAGCTCAAACGCTTTTTTAAATGACGCCACTGCATCATCTGTTTTGCCCTGCGCCCGTTGAGCTACAGCAAGAGAATAATACTTTTCATGGCTCTGAGAATCAGATTCAACAGCTTTAGAATAATACGCTTCAGCTGCCGCAAATTGTGCTTTCCCCTCCGCTTCTTTGCCTATGCTAACCAACCGTTGCCCTTCTTGAATAGAATATTCTCCTTTGCTTAATACATTAGACGGCTTGGCACCTAAAATCAGTCCTACCCAACTGCCAATGCTTCTTTCGCTAAAGCCGCCGGAGTTGGGGCCAAAACCTGTAGAAAGATTTTCACGCGTAACAGTAATAGAACCGTCCTTATTAATTACTGGATTTCCCGCCCGCATTGTAGAAGCCCAATCAATTGCTGAGTCTATTCCTGTTACAACCGCGGCCACTTTAGCTAACCCTAACGGCTCAGCCAAACCGCTTTTTTGTATAGTATCCCTTAAGCTAATCCTCCATTCGCTAGCAGGGCCACTGGACTTACTCATTAATGTCGTCGCTGCAAGCATCGGGTTTAATGAAACACCGCTATTAGGTGCTGTTACAGCGGCATTCCACAAAATTCCCTTTGCCTCAGGTGAGAGACTCCAAGAATCTCCTTGAAATAATTGTACAAAAGTAGTGTTCTCTTTGCCAAATGCCGAACCTTCCTGAGTCAAATTTAACAATGTCCCATGAGGCAATTGCCCAGTTTCTAAACCAACTATGATTGATTTGTAAACACCTGTATAAAGAGGGAATTGTGTGCCAATCGGTATCCACTTCAATCCGCCCCATGCGCCATAGGCCCCGAATCGTTCAGCCCCGTTTATAGATAGCCTATCCAGTAAATTTTCCATCGTTCTAATAGGTTGTCCTGAGGCAGTCTCTGATCCCGTTGTCTCTAATCCAAATTTCTTACCAACATTTTTTGATATCTCCCCTGAATCTTTAACGGCTAGTCCTGCCATCACTGACCAAAATGCGCCACGGAAAGCTGATGCCCCTATTTCACCACTTAAATTTTCATCCCCAAGCGCCATCCCTCCATAGCCATTATTTAAACTTACATCACCTAGATGCCAACCAAATGTGTGTTCCAGCGACCCCACTGCAAAGTCTTTACTGACATTTACTACAGCTCCGGCACCCGCCAACGAAGCATATCCTTTAATCCCATTATTCACGAAATACTTAGCTTGCCCACCCGCGAGAAAACGCGCGCCCAAAGCAAATGTTGTAATATCAATAGCATCTTTCGGTGAGATATAATTCCCTGAAGCCAAACCATATCCTGCTCTTACGCCAACAGCAAGGGCTGGCCAAGTAAAATAACTCAAATTAGACGTCGGCGAAAGCCATCGTGTAAGGCTTGTCGACACTGCACCACTTGTTAATGAAGTGGCTGATGAATAAGCGCCCATTCCTAATCCAAAAAGAGCAGGCTTCCAGGCACTGTTGAGCCCTGCAGACAACATTTCTCCAAATTCTGCTTTTGGATTTTGCCATTGATTACTAATAATGCCCCAAGTGGCACCCCAACTGCCTAATTGTACGCCATAATTTAAAGAATTAACTGCTCCGACTACCCCCTTAGTTCCAGACGAGGCTTTTTGTAAGATTTCCAATGCCTCTTTAGAAACTCCCCCTGTAACGTCTTTCATAGAGGCCACTGTTTCTTGGGAAGCTTCTTGCGTAATTCTTTCTGAAGATCCTTCTGCAGTTGCTTTGGCAGAAGCCAACGCATCTTGAACGGCTCCTTTAGTTACTGTATTTGCCAATGCCCCTACTCCAATTCTTCCAGTATTCACCAATATTAAAGCTGTGGCTAATTCCACATTCTGAGAAAATGTGAGAGGGCTCCCTTGATATATAGGAACGGCATTAGCCAGTGCCAATCCGGTGCCGACAACGGTTAAATTGCTGATGGCAAAATTCTTTACTCGACTTGTTGTTAATGCCACAAATTCGCCATTGCCTCCTCTAATTGTTAAAGGGCTAAGAACGGTATTCGCAAGTCTTCCCGCCGCTGATTGCTCTATAGCATTCCCCCAAATATTACTAATAGAACCTGTAACTGCCTTAAAAGCGGCTCCAGCTGCAAATACTTTCAAATCTTGTTCTGGTGTCAAAAGTTCATGATTCCTAACTAAAGAAAAAGCATTTGAAACCCCTACCCAGCTTAATCCAGAACCAACGATTGGTCGCAAAAGCGCCCCTCCCCATATTCCACCTGCGCCCACAACTAACGGAACTGAAGCTGCCTTCGTAAAACCTGAAGAAAAATTATCTAATGAATACCCATTAGTATACATACTCCTCAAACCCTCTGCGGTACCTGCTGATAATGCCAAAGTTCCCAACCCAAACTTAGCTGCGTTCTCTCCTGCCAAACCACCCAAGCTCGTCCATCCAAGCCTAGCTGCTAACGTATCCCCTGTAGCAGTACCTAAACTACCTAAGACACGCGTCACCGGCACACTTAATTTTGATGCTGCAACATCCAACCCTAACAATCCCCCTGTAACTTTAAATAAAGATGTTGCTAAAGAAGCGGCCTCTCCGGTTGCTGAAAAAGCCATCAAGGTATCAACCTCTACTGGATTCTCTTCCACTATTTTGTTAATTTTAGATGCAACAACTTGGGTCACACCATCTCTTCCCAATGCATTATCCCTTACGCTTTCAGATATTGGCTGATGTAAATAGTATGTGCTGTTACTCCACATGTTGTATTCTCCCTCAGGACGATCGATATAGCCCCCTCCCATATTGTCAATCTCATTGGAAAGGTGCGCTATATTTGCACCCGCCCAATTCGCGAAACCGCTTATCGCATACAACTCTTTACTACCCGTCAACCATGATTTATCTTTCGTTTCAAAAGATGCTCTGGGAATAGCACCCCAAGCTTCATAAGCCTTGCCTGCTGATGCAAAATATCCATTAATATTTTCTTGGTCTGTCCCTATTCCAGCTTTTGCGCGCTGTAAATATCTATTCGCATCATCCAAGAAATTCTGAACTGTCTCTTCCTTTCCTGTTCCCTTAGCGCCATATTTCCCTTCCATCAGAGCATCTTGTAGTCCCGCCATCGTATACAAAGCAGACTCTTTAGACAAAGATACCGCCCCATTATTCCAAACCCTCTCAGCTAATTCGGGTGTACCATTTTTACCAAAATTCACACTTCCTTGCTCCGGCGCCAATTGATATACTGATTCTGAAAGAAGCTGGGGAGCGTTAGACCCCTCTGTATTGCCAAATTCCCGGTTCCAGGTGAACGCTGTAACCCCCAAGGAATCAAGTCCTTTTATTGTGACAGCTGTTAAATCCCCATGCGCGCCAGCGTTAAAAGTCGCATGATTAAAAGAATCAATTATCAACTTTTGATCGCCGCTTCCCCAAATGGTCCCGTCATCTTCTATCGCACGAGCTTGAAATATTCTTCCCTCAACAGACTTCGTGTTATCTTGTTTCTTAGTCTGAGTATTTTCTTGAGGTTTAGTACTGTCTGAAGCAAATATCGGCAACATCACATTTTTGCCATCAAAACTCACCACAGGATTTCCTTGGTCGTTTATTTTCGATACCACGGGAATAAAAGTCTTCCCATCTCCTGACAGCCCTTTAACATTAAAATTCCAATCGATCTTGCCTCCTATGCCTGTCTGGGCACTAATCACATCGCCGGCATTCATTGACAACAGCACTTGTTTATTATTTAGATATCTTGCTTGAACTGTATCGCCCTTTAAGAGAGCTGCTGTAAGGGCCGGTGATGTCGCGGTAACCCACGCATTATTTACCAGGGCCTTAGTCGCAACTGCAGATCCAATCTCTTTACCTTGCACTGCTTGTCCGCTGTCATCAAAATGTACTGTGTCTTGGCCCTTGCCCGGAGCAAATGAGCTGATGAGTGAAGTTATTGTTGTCCCCTCCGCAGTCTGTTTTAATCCCCTTGCATAAGCAACTGCTTGAATCTCCGGGTGCGCTAGAAAACCCTTCAAATCGACGTCCCTCCAATCCCCCTGTCCACTAAAAGAGAAACTCGCGGGATTATAAGAAGTAACATCGACTTTTTGAACCCCTGTCCCATTAACAATTCCCTGTTTTTCTCCATCCACATAAATAACTCTTCTCGATCCCGAACTTCCGAGGAAATCCAAACTAATATCATTCCCTAAATTAGAAACTAATCCCAGGCGTCCGAGGAAATCCGAAATAGGTCCCTCACCTGAATTAGGAGCTGTCCCCCGACCTCCGAGAAAATACAAAGGAGATTCCTTCTGCGCTGTTATCTTCCCTTCCGATGCCTGCCCGCCTACCAATGGCATATTAGTTCCTTTAATACTCAACACCGGGGTTCCGTTATCAATGCTCACTGCTAATTCGGAGACAGGCTTGCCGTTTATTGACATGTTGCCAACATCATACTTGACCGCGACGAACTTACCGCCTTCGCCCTTATATACAATCCCCCCATTGCCCAATGCCAACAATACTCTTAAATTTTTTAAATCCTCAGGTTTAAATCCTAGTTTGGCTCCTTGCTGTATAAGCTGTCGCATCTGTTCCGCAGTAAGTGCGGGTAAAGTCCCTTCAATTGCGGCTCCTTTACCGGTTTTTTCGGTCCAATAATATTCCCCATTGTATTCCTTGGGAGCGCCGCTATTATCAAAATACACAGTGTTCTGATTTTTGGCTAACGTTAAACCACTCACCTGCGTTGGCACCCCATTTGAATTTACTCCCTGGACATAGACAAAGGCTTTACTGTTAAGTTTGTCTAAACCAGTTATCTTGACATTCCTTAGATCTCCCTGAGCGCTGCCGGTGGCGCTTGCAGTAGAAAATGACTCGACATCCAACTTTTGTTTCCCTGTGCCCACCATCGTTCCATCATCAAGGAATTCCTTAAAAACAATGGTTCTTCCACTACCTGCTTTGCCGCTTCCAGCATTTCCTATGTTGGGGTTAGCGCCTGTTAGCACTTGTCTTTCTGCGGTAAATATCGGGAAAATGCCGTTTAGTGTCAACACAGGTTTTCCGTTGACAATCCGCGATTTTACGGAGACAAAATTGCCATCCATATCATACGTTCCAGATACATCGAAAGCCGTAAATTTATTGTTCGTCCATTCGATCCTTCCCCCTGCATCCAATGTCAGCGGTACTATCTCTTTATTTAAGTTCTTCTTCTCTTGATTCTTAGATTTTGTTATTACCGGCGTCTCCACTTCAGTCTGTGCTCTGTTGACAAAAGAATTAATCAAGTGGGTCAGCCCTTTATCTGCGGGTTCTCCACTTTTATTAAAATGTACGCTATCAAGGCCGTTGAAGAAAACAGACCCAGTGAGTGCTGTGCTGTTATCTTTTACAAAATCCACAAAAGTAATTCCTGTAATGCCGTCCTTTGCCTTTAATGCTTTAAGCCCAGTCAAAACGTCTCCCTCTTTATAAAACCCGGATCCTGTGCCGGTGAAATTGGCGTAATCAAATGAGTTGATTTTAAGCCTAAAATCCCCTGTTCCTAACAAATCCCCCGCCTGGTTTTCGCCAGTAGCTTTTATTGTTATTTTATCTAACTGGTTATAATCATTTTTATTGGTCGCCTCTGGCGCTGGTACCGGCGTCTCGTAGCTCAACGCTGGGTTTCCCTCGGCAGGTATCGTCAAATTATTGCCTGAATAAGTCAATATTGGATTTTCTCTGAACATATGAACTGTTACAGGAATAAAAATACCATTTTCGTACCTGCCTGTAACATCAAAATTATCCCAACCAACCCTGCCGTTCTCATCCACAGACTGACTGATAACGCCACCTGCGTTCATTGAATACAGTGATCCTGTATTGTTTAAAACCACACCGTCCTTTTTCAATAATGCGGCCATAGCAGGGTTTGTAATTTCAATTAAGGCGCCATTCATCATTGCCTTGGTCGCAACCACCGCAGGTCGATCCTTACCCTCCAAGTCGACATTCCCATTACTATTAAAATGTACTCTATTTTTTCCCCCCAAATCAACGGCGCTGACTAATGCGGTTTCTGACCCATTTAACGCCCGGGAAAAAATAAATTCTTGAATCCCCTCCCCATGCTTGAACGATGATTGGAAGCCCTCTAAAGAGACATTCCTTAAATCCCCATGCGCACTGCCTGTAGAGGTCGAAAAATCAAATGAATCGACAATCACCTTTTGAAGCCCTGTCCCCAGTAGTGTCCCAATATCTGTTTTGCCTTTAACTTGGATCGTAGTGCCACTCTCTAGTAAAGTCGAAAAATCGAATAAATCAGCCATCAGCTTTTGAATCCCTGTTTCCCGCAGTGGCCCAATATCTGTTTTGCCTTTAATTTGGATCGTAGTACCACTCTCTGGTTTTGTGCTTGAACTTTCACTTGTCACCATTGATCCCTGTTCAGCAAATATCGGGAAACTCTCTGCGTTAAAACTCAGCGATGGAATTCCTTGATCGTTTATTTTCGATACCACGGGAATAAAAGTCTTCCCGTCTACTGACAGCCCTCTAACCGTAAACTCATTAAACCCGACCCTGCCGATTTCATCCATGGACTGGATGATTGCATCTCCTCTCTTCCTTGGCAATAACACTTCTTGTTCATTCGGAGATTTGCCTGTTTCTCCGCGTTCTATGCATTGCCCTGTAGAACATTCTGTAAGGGCTGGCAATATCAATTTGACCAGCGAATTGTCGCTTAATGCCACATTCACATTAGCCGCTCCTTTATCCAAAGCCGCTTCTCCATTTTCTCTGAATTTCATGATGTTTTGGTTTTGCCCAAATTTATAAAATGCTGCCGATGCTGCGTTCCCTCGATCGTCAAGACCAACAGAATAGACAAAAGATGAAACGTCCTTACCTTTTGTTATTTCCATATTCTTAAAATCCCCCGACAGCATGGCATTGGGTGAACTGAAATTGGGAATCACAAGATCAACCTGTTGATTTCCCTCTGTCACCACAGTAGCGCCATTAGCTTCACCTAAGGTCATCTGCTTCTTATCAGGGGTCGCAGGAGTCGTAAAATTTGTAAAGTTTGCAGCAGCGTCTCCAAAGAGCAAGTTCCGAATAAGGGCCCCATTGTTTAAATTTGAATTAGAACCTTGATTAAAAAAGGAGGTGGGGTTGCCCGCGTCATTAGACCCTTGAATTTTAAGGGCGTTTACCTGATTTAAAAAGAGCGGAACATTGCCTCCGGTAATAGTTATATAAGGAATATTCCCTTGAGGGCTTTTTTGAATACCAAAACCATCAATTATAATGCTCTTCCCGTTACCTATATTAAGGGGACCAGCTGAAAAATCTGGGAAATAGGTCATTCTCCCATCCCCTGTGTCAACGACAGAAAAATTTACATTCTCTAAATTGGCTGTGCGCTCGCTTATTTCATCCCCTGATCTATTGAAATAAGTAGTGGCTATGCTCATATTCTTATACTGGGTCGCAATATCATTGTTTTCATTTCCAATAACAACTCCGTTTTGACTTATGCTAAAACGCGTGCCCTCTTCCATAGCTTGGCCATCTATCCTTCCGGCGGCCACAATGCTCCCTTTTTGAATAAATTTCCCATTTTGATTAAAATCCCCTTGAGCGCCTATGGTAAAATCATGAAGCTTGTTACTAACAACTGTAAAATTTGCATCTTGATATAATGGTGTAAAAGAAACTCCCAAGCCGGCCTGCTTGTCCACCGTTATTGTTGCTATGTGGTCGCCGTTTTGAACACCAATAACATCAACACCATGCGTCAACTCTGCTATGGTACGCTCAGCCGAGGGCATTACCGCGCCAGGAAACGACGTAATGATAGGGCCAACAGAATCTGGATTAGACGGATTATTAAAGAACAGCGCAGGGGCAGTGTTCAAGATATAAGGAGATCCCGGAACGCTCAGATGAAAATCCCCTAATGATATGGGAGAGAAAGGAGTGAAAGGGGTAGGCGGAATCGATACAGTAGTGGTTTCCCCGGAAACCCCCTCAGGAAGATATTTTATACCAGTTACTATCTGCCCGCTTACGTCACTTTTAACGCCAAAATAATTCTCTGTGTGAGCCAACAATGGCATCGGAGAGTATAATATTTTCCCATTTGCATCATTCCAAGAGCTACTGACCGTCACACCCTGTTCCTCACGGGTCAGAATTTTATCTAAAGCCCATCCCGTTGTCTCTGTCCCCTTTACTGTCCAGCCAGGTAATTGCCCTTGAGACGCTGGCTCTCCAGCAACTATCTCTCCAAGAGCGGTTATTTTAGCTGTAACACCATTGACATAGTTCTCAGAGAACTGAGTGGTATTCCAATAAGTGTCCGGCCGATCCATGGTGCTCAACGGGCTTACCCTGCCATTAGAACCAAATTGCACCCCGCCACCAAAGAAAGTATTCTGATCACCAAATAAACGAATCCCCTGATTTTGAAAACCTTCTGATACAGGCGTGGCGGCAATCGTTTGGCCAAAATAAGCCTTGGCTCCGTTTGCAAAGTTGTTATCTGCAATTTGTCCGTTGTAAACATACCCTTGACCTGCCGCTTGCGCAGCATTCCATTGACCTGCCGCTTGCGCAGCATTCCATTGAGGTAAAACATATTCCAGTTGCTGTTTCTGCCCATTAATAGTACCGTTCTTCTGCGCAGAAAGAAATCCTAACCCATCTATCCCTCCTATATTAATAGTGTAAAGCGCGTGAGAAGAAGACGCTCCCCCTACACTACCGCCGCCACCACCAGGCAAACTAGCTAACGCATCGCCATAACCAAACAACCCCAAGGTCCACTTCCCATTATTTAAACGCGCCCCAGCTCCGTCGATTGTTACTGTTAGATTGGGCTGCATG
The DNA here is from genome assembly GCA_964483535.1 of uncultured Planctomycetales bacterium. Lineage (GTDB taxonomy): Bacteria > Omnitrophota > Gorgyraeia > Zapsychrales > Fredricksoniimonadaceae > JABDGZ01. The sequence continues at coordinate 75,616 of CAZABZ010000001.1, forward strand.
ATCTGCTCATAGATCTCATCCCCTGCTTCTTGAGCCGTCTTTCGATTATTGATATCGCGCAATATTGGACTGCTCAATGCATCGTCACTAGGGTTACTTAAAAACCCCTTGACAATGCCCTCCCATCCTGCGGGTTGGTCAATATTGTTCAGCTCGCCTAACTTGTTTTCACGAGCAAATTTTCTCGCAGCGTCAGCAAATGCTCGCTGCAGTGCATCGCTCACAAAAGTTAACACTATGCTACCCTTGCCACTATAAAAATTATCAAATGGTATTAAAGCAGACGTGACTCCATGATAGTCAGCGGATAAATTTTGGACAGATGGATTATGTGTAAGCGCCTGTGTGCCAGTGACCTCGGCCTCAACCTTACCTAAAGCAACGGTGGTTCCTTCTGAGTTCGGATTATTGCTGGGAATACCGACCGCGGTCTTGCTATTGACAACGGTTCGCATTGGCTCACCTCCCACCACCACATCACCAACTACCACTCCTCCCGTCGTGGAATCCTTAGTGGCCTCCCATACTTTAAGACGTCCTGCGCCAAGCACATATGGCCAAAAAACATCGGGATTCTTAATATCAACCGGGGCATCATATGGGACCATATAGCCGTGCCCTGGATTATCGGGGGAATCAACATATCGATACGACGGTTGGAAAAAGTACGTATTTGAATTTTGAAGCGACGGAACCGTCGACATATCTCCCGGGAACAGCTCTTGTGCCAACACCGCATCGGCGCTCAACCCATTATCCCAATTCGAAACTAACACAGAATTTTGAGTACTCGGGGTTTGCTGAATTAATGTCCCTAGTGGAGAAATTAGAGGCAGAAGAGCGGCTAATGTGGGCTTTGTCTTCCTGATCTCAACGTTTGTCCCCGAGTCCAGCTTGCTGAGTTCCAATGAGCTCTTGAGCGAATCCTCTACTGGCATACCGTCTAAAGCAATCCCATGAAATGTGAGACTTTGATCCGCTTGACCGATGGCCAAACCACTTCCTGGCTTATGTAAAAACTGGAAATATGGCAATCCTAAATCCATCAACAACGCTATGTTGGAGTAATCTACTACTGATGTTGCTGTGGTGGAGGATCCTTCTGCTGATGTTGATGTTGGACTAACTGCTTGCGCAAAAACATTAGATGTAAATAATGTTACTTCGTTGCCATTCTTATCAGTAAAGTTAGCACCACTTGGATTTATGTCTACATTAGTTGCTTGATCATAAATCTTAGGCTTAACAAACGAAAAGACCATCACCCCGGCCAAATTAAGAGCCCCTGTGATATCAGCCTCCCCCAATTGGCTGCTAATGTAATTTATGTTGATACCCTGCGTTCCTATCGCGCGCGATTCAAGTAAAGAGAGAATAAACTGCTGTTGTAACGTGCTAGCAGAAACCGCAGGGGTGATCGTCCCAAACGTGATCAGTCCTCCGATAGTGCGTTGAGCAGGACCGTAGGTCGTCTTATTGTTCATCTGCTGCACCTTCCACTGACTATCAGTAGAAGCGGCCCAATCAGCTGTAAAGCCGGACATTTCGCCTTGAGTATCCAAATAACTTAAGAAATTGGGAACCCCTGAATAAGGTTGTCCCGGTGTGGCAAATGTTTGATCTTGACTTTGACTGTAGTTATTAAGTATGGATGCCCCTCCAAATCCCGCGACAAATTGCGTAATCACTGAAGGGGAATAGCCTGACGGGAACGTCATCACTGTTTCAGTTTCGCCTGAACTTGTTACTGTTGTTTGTGCTGATAAGCTAGGGACTGCTGGACCCAGCAGTGCTAAAGTAAATTTCTTAAACACAGAATCCTCGGAGTTGCTTCCAAGTTGATCTACAAAGTACCCGTTAGGGCAAGCCATAGCGCAAATCCCCGCGGACAAAACGCTGTCAGCTACCATGCTCAGCGCCTGGAATTGGGCCAAATTGTAGGTGTAATTATATGAGTAGGCAGCATTATTTTGAGCTTCAGTGGGGTTGTATGTGCCGACTACGCTGTTTGCCAGCATCCCCAAACCAAAGCCGACGACAGCTTTCAAAGCAACCGGCATCATGTCCTTGTTCAAAAATACGGGTTGTGAAGTCATCAAATTTTGTGCAGCCGTTGACGCGATACCATTAACGCCCGTCCCGATAGCGCTGGAAAGACCGTCGGTGGCCTTGACATTGAACACCGAATTGGCCATCAGCCTCGCCGCCATGCCTGCTGCCTGGCCAACAATATTAGGAAACAGTTGATTCACCAAGTTAACCTGCCAATCAATACTGTTAGCTTGATTAGCCGCTTGAATAACAAAATCGGGGCTTGAACCAATTGTAGAAACAACCCCATTGCTAGAGGTTAAATATTGTTTTGCAATTTGGTCTGCTGAAAGACCAGTAACATTATCCGAACTTGCTGCTGCTTGATTGGCTGCAACATTCACTGCCGCTGATTGATAGGCTTGATTATAAGCTTGATTATATACTTGACTAAAATTAAGTGACGGTTGATTAAGAGCATTTAGAAAGCTAAATCCAGTTGTTGGGTTAGAAGAAGACGTCAAGGTGTAAGAAGACAATGATGGTATTGAAGCATCCGGCATTGGAGCATTTGATACTGACACAAAGTCAGGGTTTGGTGTAACTGAAATGTCGTTCCCCAAAAAACTAACTCCAGTAGCTGCCATCGTATTCGCAATTACTGAGGTTTCCTGTGCTTGCAATCCAGCTTGCTGGCCTGCGGTTGCTCCAGCTGTCTGGGCGTTAGTTTGCAAATGAAATAACTGTGAAAAATAAGTCCCCGGGCCACCGAACGCCTGGTCCACCGCGTCCCCTATCCCAGCCATCGCATCCACGGTCACTGTTGAGGCTACTGCAGTGGCAATCGCGCCAATTCCTTGCTCGAGGATCTGATTGGTATCGCTGCATGTAGAATTACTGGGAGGACAAAAATAATTATCAATGGCCTTGGTGACGTTCAATTCCACAGCACCCACCGCAGCGCCGAACACAAGGCCGGTAGCAAACCTTTCGCTAACCGTAGTTAAAAGACTCGGCGGCTTGATGACAGATGCATTAAGTGTACCGGGCGCATCATCAGGTGCAAAGTCCGCATCAGGTGCAGTATATCCACCAGATACATCAGGTGAGGGAACAGGTGTTGCATCCGATGGGTTAGGCGCAACCGGTGCAGCAGGTGCCATAGCAGCGCCGGCACCCATCGTTATTGCCATGGTCAATGCCGTACTTAAAATAAACGCTTCGTCCGGACTGCACACGCCTTTCATGACACAAATAGTCCCTAGAGTATTCATCAGTTGACCTACTGTTATGGAAATGCCGGCCAACGCCAAACTTTGCATTGTCGTTAAGGCCGTGGTGCTTACGGCATCTACGGCGGCCTCTGCGGCATCTGCGGCGGCATCTGCGGTATCCGCGGCAGCTGGGGCAGCTGAGGCAGCTGGGGCAACTGGGGGGGCAAGAACGCTTATAATGAGAATTGCCACCTGGATACATATCTGCGTAATTATTTGCTGGTTGGTCATCAGCCCGGGCAAGTTGCCAGACAGGTCTTTCCATTTGTCGCCCCAGACAAAGGCTTGCAAAGGTTCGGGGACGGGTTGGCCAATACCACTGCCTGCAAAGACGAAGCCGTCGGCGTTATTGAGGAAATCTTTTTGATCAACAATTCTTGGATAATCAAGATCTGTATAATAAACTTTTCCGCCCACTGCTTTTTGTACTGTCACAAAATGTTCATTCTTAAAATGCGCGATGAACGGGACCTTTAATTTAAGTTCATCTTTAGGCGCCACTTTTAAGCTTTGATAATCAAGCCCAAGAGCTTTGGCGGTTTTGTTAATGGCAAAAAGTGTTGTTTTTAATTTCGGCTCACCGATCTTGATGATGTCGGCCATGATATCCACTGACAAAGTCATCACTGAAATCTCGGACAAAGAACGTTTAATGCCGTTGGCGTCTAATACGTCTTTCAAAGCATACACACCGCAATTCAGGATATTCAGATTAGGAGTATTGAGCCATTGGGCGATTTGTTTGATTTTTCCCGCGGTGAAGGTTGTTTTGGTGTCGATGACCAGGTGATGATTTTTGTTGTTATCCAAATTCAAATCCAAACGAAGATTTGGCTTGTTTTGAATTTGCTTAAGCAAATATTCCAGGCTTCCAGCCACCTGGGTCGCTGGCTTGACCAAAGGCATTTCTGCCCCTGGCATGGAATACATGGCCGGCAGATTTTTATAAAGCACGGCAGGGTTATAACCAAAAGCCCAACTAATCTGGTCCGGAATAAAGGTGGATAAAACCACAATGGCAATTACCTTCATCCAGTGCTTAAAACGACTTACAAAGGGGGTAGAGTCTGCTGCGGGAATTACGGGGAGTGAAAGAGAGGAATCCACAGCTTTTTCTTGGGCATCTGAAGAATTAAGCCCTTGGTTAAAGTTTTCAGCTGTATTTTCTACGTTTTGGCTCATATTTTTTGACTGTTTTTAAGTGCACTTCTCGTCGATATTCGGAGTATAACATATTATATGCAGAAAGCAAATTTTAGCAAA
>CAZABZ010000001.1:80283-118561 GCA_964483535.1 uncultured Planctomycetales bacterium
TCTCGTCGATATTCGGAGTATAACATATTATATGCAGAAAGCAAATTTTAGCAAAATTTATTTATAATCTTAAGTCCTTATAAATAAACGAGTTGTGCTCTTAATGAAAAAATAATATGGAATTTTAAAAAAATTTCATTTCATTATATAAATTTAAAAGAAGGAAACGCTTTCTTGGGGGAATTTACCTTCCTGTGGGATAATATTTAGCGAGTAGAGAAAACGTCGTCATTCTGAGGAGCGATGGGGACGAAGGATCTTAAGACATCTTAAGATCCTTCGGCTACGCCTCAGGATGACGGCTTTCTTTATCGGGCGGACACAAGGTCCGCCCCTACGGAAAGAAGGGTTAGAAAGAGCACAATGGTAGGTTAATTCAGAATGGACATTAATAAGATGTGGCGACACTAAAAGTAGGTATCACAACGACATACGAATTCAGATTGGAAATTAATTCAGAATTAAAGCCGTCTATCCAGAATGGACATTAATAATTTCAGTTCTGGCTTAGCGACCGAGACTCTTAAGCGGATTGTTCTGGAAGAAGTCCAGGAAGACTGGTCCAGCAACTAAAATAGCAACCACTGGAAAGATAAAAAACAGCAGAGGTATCAACATCTTCAAGGGTGCCTTTAATGCCATTGCCTCACCTCTCCTGAAACGGGCATCCCTCATGTCTTCAGAAAGTATGTTCAAGGCATCAATAACAGAGGTCCCCATGCGGTCAGCCTGAATGAGGGTTCTGGAAAAGGTGGACAGATCCGGCAATTCATACTTTTTAGCCAAATCCCTCAACGCATCACGCCTGGATTTACCCACATTAATTTCCTGCATCATGTTCCTTAGCTCATCGATAACCACTGTGGGCATTGATTTTTCAACCACATATTTCAGCGCCATCATAAAATCCAAACCGGCATTAACGCAAAGCCCCAAAAGGTCCACGGTATCCGGTAAAAACCTTAAAATGTCTTCTTTGATCTTCTTAATCCTGGCCTTCAGCCAAAACTCAGGCAGCATGTACCCGAGAGCAGCCCCCATTAAGATCCCGAACATTAAAAAATCGCCATTACCATTAAATTTTAAAACCAACAACAAAAGGACCGCTATCAGGATCTCTTTGATTAAAAAGAATTCTTCGACGGTGATCCTTGATTTGCCCATCCTCAAATCCCTGTACATGCGCTGACCGGTTGGCGAAATAGCGAAAGGCCTGTTAAATAAGGCCAGTTTACGCGTTGTCGAGAATATAAACTCCAACGGCCCCTTTTTTTTACTCTCAACGCCGAGTTTAGGCAGCAAGCTATCCAGGGGATCGTCCATCTTCAATTGCAATTTAGGACGATTATCCAAACCCACAGGCAAAAATCCCAAAATCAGGGCAAATCCGGCAAAAAAGGCGAATAATAAAGGTAGTAACATTTTATACGTCCTTAAACGTGGATATTTTCCAAATGCTTAGGGCTCCTAACACCCACAATACGATGCACAAGACCATTAGATTCTGCCCCCTGGGCGAATTAAACATGGTGTCAAAAAAATGAGGGTTTGTCCCCGATACGGTAAAAAAGAAAAACACCGGCAAGCTGGTCATGACAACCGCCTGAATTTTTCCCTGCATCGTCAGGGTTTGAAGGTTTTTTTCTATCTTTTTTTGCTCGCGGGTGCTTTTGACGATACGCGCAAAAATAATCGGCAAATTGCCTCCGGTATCGCGCGCCAGCAAAATGGCCGTTACCAACTGCTGCATGGCCGGGGAAGGCATGCGCCGATAAAGACGATTGAGCGATTCGTCTAAAGGCACTCCCATTTTGTTCTCTCCTAAGACCACCCCAAACTCACCCTTGGTCGGGTCCGGCATTTCATCTGCCACTGATTCAAAAGCCTGTACTAAGCTTAATCCCCCGCGAAAAGAGCTGGACATGATCATCATCGCATCAATAAGCTGGTCATTAAATTTTTGCTTGCGAATCGTGACAAGACGACCGACATACACGCGCGGCAAAATATAACCAAAAACCACCCCGGCAATCAGCCCGATCAATTTTTGCCCTTCAGGAAAAATAAAAAAACCTGCTATGCCTAAGACAACCGGACCTAAAAGGACCAGCTGGTACATTTTCTTAAGTTCTTCTTCCTTCATGTACCGGTCAATCTTTCCGACGACGGCCTGCGCCCGGTCTTTGTTCATCTGACTGGACCTGGCCACCAACGTCGGCACAAAGGTGACCCCTAAAAGAGTAACAGCAACAAACAATAAAAATAAGGAAAGTATAAGCATATGCCTCATTACGTCATTGCGACGTCTGATTATTCATCTGACCACAACTGCTTGTCTGGCACTGACTATTCATTATGCCCTCTTGACAGTCAGCGTTGCATTGTGAATTGTTAAAAGACAGGAAGCAATTACGATCATACCACAGATTTGATTGCTCATCAAAAGCGCATTCAATAGTTTTTTGCGGATCATACTGCCGCCCAAAGGCAAAGCTTTGTCCTGATTGCCCCCAGAGGCCAAAAATCCCGCGCTGGATATAATTTCTCATTACCAAAAACGCTCCGATGATAATGACAAATAACACCGTGTATTCAACCACAGAAAATGCTTTTTTATTTAAAATTTTATAGTCCGGAAACATCATACGTCAGGTCCTCCGGCTGCTTCTGGCAGTTAACAAATTTCAAAGAATAATTACTCTGATTATAAGTCTCGCCCGAAGCCTGAGAAGCGTCACTGCCAGCTATATATTCCGCACAAATATGGCTTTCCGGGGCATTATTCAACAAATTATTGGCCTGGGAAAGACATTTGCCGTAGCCTGGGGAAGGAGAGTTAATGTCCACCGTACCGCTAGTGCTACCAGGATTGTAGTTGTCATTTAACATAAAAGCATTGCCAAGTGCCGTCTGATCCTGTGTCGATATTCCAGCATATCTTAACCCTTGTACCGTTTGGGGCACAAGGCCAAACCCGATAGAACCGCCGCTTAAGCCTTTACATGCTTGCATAAGCTCTTTTCCGGTAGTATTGGCAACGCTGCCTGCGGCAGGATTATGAAATAAAAATTGCCATAACGGATGTCCATTAGGGAAGAGGACAGAATTATTGCTATGGTCCTCATCCCAACGCTTGACACTGACATACACAAGTCCATCGCGAGCTTGGAGGGTATAAGTACGAGCCATATCACATGTCAAAGAATACGTGACAAAGTCTCCAGTAATGACTACATAGTAAGTCCACCAATTACTACTGTTGCATCCTAGCGCCGTCTCCGTGTCAATCCACGGCAATAGAGACCCTATGCCTAAGGTGTTACTTCCGCCACGGCCCGGCGAATATGCCGTGACTTTAACAAGATGCGCGTATCCCTGCTGGCCATTAGGGTAGGTATTATCAACCCATCCATAGATTACGGAATTTGGTAATTTTGCCGTCGGAGAAGGTTGATTATACGCGTAGGTCAGCTGGGCTGCCGGCCCGCCGGCTGAGCAGTCGGAACCAGAACAGGGTTTGAAAAAAGCACTCAGCGCGTTGTATCCTGATTGAAAAATACTTTGCATGGACTGGGCCCTAGTGTAAATATCCTGTAAAAACCCGGATCGCAACGCGAACTTTGGAGCCTCGTCGGTAGCTAAAATATAGCTGTTCTGCACCCAATTCGCAAAACTGCTTGGCGCGGTAGCGGTAGGATCACATGAAGATTTATCGCCTGGAGTGAAGGCAGGTGCTTGCCCCGCGAGAGAACGGCCCAAAACCGAAGGCGCGCACGAGGCAGGCAATGCGGAGCATGTTGTTGCCTCCTTCTTCAAGTCGACCAAGCACTGATTATAGTTGTTCGCCGGGACCGTGCCCGCATTATAATTCAGACAGGCAATAACAGAGGGCATGCTCCCCCAGGTTGCTCCGCCGTCATTACTATTTATATAGGTATTTTCAGTTGAGCCATTCTCACTTAAAAGTATCGCTTCCTGCGGAACGCACCAGGCACTGTTGCTCTCATAGCTTTTTGTATTCAACCAATTTGTAATCACCGTGTTCCAAGTGCTGAGATTTGTCACCAGCGGCGGCAAACGGCCGGTCGACGGATCAATCCAATCAGCCATCTGAGGATACCAGGTAGTAAATGTTGCGCTTAATGTTCCTACATCATTACTAAGGAAGTTATTTGAAAAATTAACAAAATCTGTCAAGGTGTGCATAGCGTAGTCCAACCCATCCAGGGTACTGGGCGGTTCAGTTAAAGGGGGAGAGGGCGCCGAAGAAGACGCAGTGGCGCTGCCAGTCAACTCACAAGTACCATCCTGAAAGGTCGAGGTTGCTCCATTATATGGCCAGGTCGTGGAGCACATCTGGTTGTCTCCTTGCAACCAAGAGCCGGAGCTGGCTTCTCCAAAGCTTGGATCAATAGCAGGATTTGACGATCCCACTATATCAATCGCCCCATTGACAACGGTGCTGGACGGAGTTGGCACGCCGTTAGTGACGCTGCCGGCAAGATAATTAACACAACAATCTTGGCCCTGACAACTATACGGCAAACTTAACTGGGCCAAATCTGTAAATCCCGTTGGAACTGTAAAAACCGGAATATTAACTCCGTTGGTAGCTGTCGTTGCCGGGGCGCACCAATGGAGATCCGGAGAGTTTGCGACAGGAGGATTGGTTAGTGGATTAATGTTATTCACCTCCGGGCTATAAGCCTTCATCAGCCAGAAAAATGGAAATACTCCGTTGGGAAACTCCACAACAGGCGTCACTCCAGCGGGGGTTATCACATCGGGCTGTAAAGTAAAAGGCGGTGTCCCCATGGGCTGGTCACGGCCATACTGGGCTAAAAATGATACCCCTGCCGCATAGTTCTGAAAAGTAGGATCATAAAGAAGCGTGTACGGATTTGTCGAGGCCCCGTATGCTCCATATGGATTATTTTGCGTGCATTGCACGGGTGCGCCGTTGTAGCTTGTGCCTTGATCACAACTAGAAGGCCGTACAGACACATACTGTGTAGGGTGCATGGGATTGAACGTACAATTAGAAGACTGTGTAGACAAACCCGACATGGAGTGCGTGGAATTGAAAGTACCTTTGGTAGCGCTGGAAGCACAATACGCCGGATCCAGCACTTGCAGCGGCTGACAGCATGGGTCGCAATAAGGACTATAGGGATTTGAACTGGAGCACGCGTCATTTAATTGGAAAACATTCGGTATCTTCACTTGACAGGCTGGATCTATAGGATCATTAATGCAAGTTTGTGCGCCTAAAGCGGCACAGACAGGGTTGAGCGTAACAGCGTTCTGATAACTTGCATAATCACTTTCATTTTGACCGCACGTTTCGCCATTCATTAATTCCCCCAATTGATTATAAAAGAACACCACCTGAGGGATAAGAGGTTTGTTTAACATTTTTAAACGGTCGGTATAAAATAACGCAAACCGGCCAACAGTGTCATTGGGGAAACCGTTTGTGCTTCCCAAAACACCATTGGCGTTAGAATCAAGATAATCCGTGATGTTAACTTGGTCCGTGACGCTGCCTTGAAGGGCCGCGGCGATGCCCCCTTCATAAAACTGCTGGGTGATAGGCTGGTTCTTCTGTAATTGATTCCATATCGATGTTATCCCCGGCTGAACCACGACTATTTGAAGGACTAAATTTGCAACAGCCGCCACAACCAGAAGCCACATCACAGGCCCCATCGTCCCATAACTACAAATGGTTACAACAATCGCTACTATAATTGTAATAATAGCCACTATGAGCCCCACCCTGCCGGTATATTGATTAGTGCCCTGTAAATTTTCCTCCTTCATCATTTCACCATAACTGGCCGCATCCGAAGCCAAAAGCGAGGCGCTTTGATCGGCGGCTATAGTCAACAAGGCCTTTGTCTGGGCAACGCGACCCCAGTTTAAGGTGATGGCAAGAAAAATCAGCGCCGCCGCCGTCAATAAAATCAAAATCAAGGCAGTTTGGCCACGCGTGTCATTGTTTATTTTTTTAATCATGGAATTGTATTGTTCCCATTAGTTATGCTGCCGTGATACACCGCGGCCATCGGCTGAGCAATGCCGACGTCAGAATTTAGTTGTGACGCCGGATCGGTGCCCACCAGTGTTGTCATTGAATTGTCCTGCGCCCAACGCCGCTCGGCCAAATCCATGCCTGTCCAACGGAAGACCCTCACCATGCCGTAAACTAAAAACATAATGACAACCATCGCAAAGGTGAATTCTATGGTTGATTGGGCTTTCATTTATTTAATCCTCAATTGTCCTGATGTATCAGTCATCCAAAAATGGCCGCGCCGATCTTGAAGACGGCTGCGGACAAATAACATATTGCTATTCGCATAAAAACATGTCGATTTAATATTCTGCTGACTGCTAAAACAGTTATCATTGGAGCCGGGAGGTATACAGACTTCCACCGGATTAGGCGTTACCCCGTCATTGGCAACAGTAGTCAGACGGTTCCCATTTTGATCGCAAAAGCGTCCGGTGTTATTGCTCAATTGAATAGTGCGCTGTATTAAGTCTATTGTATCGCGCTTATTAGCGCTGCGCACAAACTGGTCGGTTTCAGGATTGTATAATTTCCCTTCCTTAATCTGTAAATAAGTGCCGTCCTGGGTGAAGGTGAAAATTTGCGAGTCTGGCTGTAACCCAGGCTTGGGGCCGCAAGAGGTGAACTGGTCCCAAATTCCATCAATATCCCCGCCCTGAGGGTCCTCATAAGACACCGTTGGTGTCCCGTCTGAATTCAGGCTGATTGCGTAAATAGTTACTCCCTCTTCCGCTATCCTGCCGTCTATATCATACTGAGGATACTGGTTGTTGCTGGCATTCAATCCGATTACGCTATCGATTGTAGCCCCTCCTGCCGAGGGACTAAACAACCCAAACACGCTGCTAGAAGCCGCGGTGGTTGAAGGGACCCTTACCGCGGTGGCCGCCCATTGCCAGGCTACGTAACAACGCATGTTCGCTGCCGTAGTAGCTGAACATGCTGTCACCCCCCCTGTCTCCGCCATCGCAGGAAATTGCTGCTCTACCGACGTGTAATCCCCCAAGCGCTGAAGGTCATATTGCATGTCCCCACTGCTGTTGGTATACGGATTGCCGTTTGCATCCAACACCGTCAAAGTCGAACATAACGCGTTATACGAAACGCTATCCGACGAGCTACTCGTGGTGGACGAACAGGCCGGTGGGGTCGGTAAAAAGAAGGGCGCCGTCTGTCCTCCGTTGACCGCTCGTGTATAAAATAATTTATAAGAGGTCATGTTGCTCTGCAAAATACTTTGTATCTGATTTAATGCCGTCTGCCCCGCACTTGGAAACTTGTTTTCAAACCACGTGACAAACGAAGTTGGCAACGTCGACGAATTAACAGTGCCCTGGGTATTAGACCCCAAAGCCAGACTAATCACCCCTTCATTGGCCAATTCATTAAAAATGGCATTGCCATTGGCTGCCATTGTTGTGTCTGTCTTCGTCTTGCTGATATTGGAATAATTATTTGTCGTGTCGAATGTGAATGGTACTACATAATCAAACAGGCTTGCATTAACTGTCGGGAGCGCCCATTCCCTTTTATTGCGATTGCTTTGGTTCTTTAGGCACTGCTGTTGCTGCGGGGTGGAGGCGTTACAATCCGACGAGCATTGCGTAGATTTTGTAATTGTTTTATTCGTAACATAGGACGCGGTGGTAAAAGGAAAATACTGGCCGTTGATATAAACGTCCATGATCGGCAAATTCGAAGCCACCTCGCCAACATCCAAAGGATAGAGCTCCTCATACGAAAAGGTCCCTGAACCCTGGGCAATAAAAGGATTACGGTCTAAAGCCCCATACTTATTAAAGTCCGGGGAAAGCCGGTCTTCCACAAAAAGAATTGAAGCGCTGGTGCGGGACGTATTGCCGGCCTTGGAGCTATTCCATGAAGCCAGCATGGCCATGCGCATGGCTTTAAAATTTTGATTTTGCGTATAACTATTGCCCACGGCGGAACGCACAATCGTCCCCAGAATAAAAACAAGGATAGCTCCGAAGACGGCAAGCTCGATGGCAGCCTGCCCTGCCTTGGCGATGACCTGTGTTTTTTTATTTTCCATCTTGAGCATTAATTCCCTACCTGTGTACTCCCTGTCTTCGTTTCCAAAGAATTGGACGCGTCAACCCGATTTGTCCATTGGCCCTGTTCCAACTGACCTGTACTGTTATTAGATCCATTTAAGACAGTCACAATGGATTGTGCATTAACCTGCGTCGCGTAGACGATATTGGAGTTAACGGACTGGGGGTCATACTGGTCGCCAAAATCATCTGCCGCTGATTTCCACCGGCCCTGAATGCCTCTCTTGATATAATCCTTCATGGCAATCATAACTCCCAGGATAATAATCACGATCACCGTGTATTCTAAAATTGTTTGTCCTTTATGGTTGCGCATAAGTTTTATCCTTTAATCCGTGTCCTTGCACAATTGTTTTTTACTGATTAGTCTGAGTAAACCCTCCATTGGTGATGGTATTTGTCATCGTATAAGAGGACTCATTGAAAACCGTATTCGTCACATAAACCGCGTTACCGGATGCCGGCATATACCCTGATTCTGTTACCTGCTTCTTTTTGGATTCTTGTGTCACGCTGTTGGACCCTTCCATATATCCTTGCTGGACGTCATTGAAATCCTGGTCTGAATTCTGCTGGTTGCCCACCTGATCTGCCGTGACCTTTACCAAACTTTGCACGCCGCGCTTGATGCTTGTCCCCATATAATAAAGCACTACCGTAACAATGCCGACGATGATGGTGTATTCCAAAATAGACTGGCCGCGGCGCGCGAACATCTTAACACCTCCCGTTGGCACATTCCGGCTGCAATTGAGTACTTCTCGAATTAATTTGAGTCGCCTCATTATTGGCACATTCCGGCTGCAATTGAGTACTTCTCGAATTAATTTGAGTCGCCTCATTAGAAGACCTGGTATAAATGGCCCCAAGGACCTGCGCGTTGCCCGTTGTTGCCCCTGTAGTGTCTTGTTGATTCTTCTGAACACCCGCAGCCATTATCGAATAATACGGCTCGTACTCATAAGGGATTTGATTACCCGCGGCTCCAGTGGCTTTCAAGCAATTAGCGTCACATGCGCCGCTATTGACCACTGAATTAATCATAAAATTCCTCGCGTCATGAATACGCGCCTCAAGGCCGCGCTGTACAAAAGTGGTCATGGCTACCAGCGCCGCGATCACTACAAAAAAAATCATCACATACTCTGACAGGATTGCCTGGCCTTTATTATTCATGCCTCGCCTCGAGTGTCATTGCGAGGAACCGTAGGCGACAGCGTTCCTCGCAATGACACAATAAGTGTTCCTTCTAACTCGCCGGAGTACCTGTGCTCGCCGCGTTATCTTGCAAGTATGAGGCCACGTTGAGCATGTCCTGTGTCGTCGAATTAAACACATTAGTCAGGCGCGTCTGAAAAAGGCTGCCTTTGCCCAGCGTAAACAAGATAATTACCGCAACGACCGCCGTGACGAGCAAAATATACTCCACTGTGCTTTGACCTTTATGTGTGCACATGCGTTTGTCCTTTACTCATTACGTGGCGTTAGATCCCCAATACTCCTGCTGAGTATTGATGATAACTGAATTCTCCATGGTATTGGTAACTTCAGTGCCCAGTATATTGGATGTAGACACCCCCGCGTTAAACGTCTCCAAAGTATTACTGGACCTGTTAATTGTCTTAACTGCATTTGTATTACCATCGGAATACTGATCGCCGATATCGTCCGCGGCGCTTTTCAAACGTCCCTGCACCCCGCGTTTGATATAGACCTGAAGGGTCAATAGGGCGCCGATAATGACAACTATCAACACCGCGTATTCCAAGGTGCTTTGCCCTCGTCTTTGATTAAGATATTGCAACATAGGATCCCTCCTTAGAATATTTCGTTATAATCATTGTGTTTGGTTCATGTCACTAGCGTTATAGGTGGATACCTGAGAACCGGTTCTTGCGCGGTTGCTATCAGAATCTGCACCTACCAACCCTGCCCCTAAACGTTTATTTTCAGTGCTGTTGGTGGCCACATCATAATTACTCTGCATATAATAAGGCTCATACTGAGTTGAGTTTCCCAAGCCTATTGTAGAGTTGCTGCCAGTAGTGGCCATATACTGTGCTGCGTCGTGGATACGGGCTTGCAACGCGCGTTGGGCGTAGGTCTGCATGGCAATGACCCCGGCAATCACCAAGGCGATCAAAAGCGCGTATTCCGCGGTATTTTGAGCTTTTCTGTTTTTAAGGAAGTTTCTTAACATGTGTTCCTCCTATATGGATTCATAAAAGTTATCTTTTTAGCCAACCTTATTTTGGCAAAACAGAGACCGAATACGGAGGCGTAGCATTCCCGCCGCCGGAGGATCCCTGCTCCGAGGCAGCTAATCTATCAGACATATTGCCCACCTGTTCAATGGCTGAGTTCAATGTCGAATTAAGCTGCGACTGTAACCCACTCTTGTTGGAAGTTACCATGGCGATGATAACTGCCACCACCGCGGTCACAAGCAAAACATACTCCACCGTGCTTTGACCTCTTTTATTTTTTATATGCATAAATTCCTCCTCAAGTACGAGGTTTTTTTAATTTTCAGAATCCTCAGTAATCATCTTCTGTTGTGCTTGAACGGAACGGAACACGTAGGTGCTCAAAGCAGCCACCGCTGCTGAGATTAAGGCAACGACGATCGCGTATTCGATGAGATTTTGCGCGTTTCTATTTTTTAATTTTTGGATCATCGCCCTTCACCTTACATGCCAGAAGATTAATTAGACCCTTCCCCCTTTAAAAAACAGGAGCGAGGAACTCTACAAATAACGTAGAGGGGTCTTCCATTTATGTAAAAGCCCCATAAGGGACTGTTGATACAATTTATTAAACCCTAAAGAAAGTATGCCATATATAATAATAGTTGTCAACCTCAACAAGCCAAGAATGATGCCCCCCAATTCCTCCCATTAAAGGAGAGGAATTGCTTCAATTTTAACATTTACTAATCTATCCTGTCCGTCACGTAAATACATCCCATTTAATTTTTCAGCCGCCGCTTGAAGTATGATTTTATTCTCATAACTATTATTAATTAATAACGTTACAACATTTTCGTATTTATTTGTAGTATCAAATCCCTTTAGATTTAACATATTATCTATAACCCCATTATTATCAATTAGTTGTGGGAAGAATATCGCTTTTAGCCTTTCCTTGGGATTTTTTTCACTGCTCTCCACAAATACCCTCCTTTGTAACATAAATCTCCTCTTCGACTCCACTATATTGCTTAATTCTAACAAAATATGGTCTTCTCCATCCACTATTGCAATAGAGCCGATTTTAAAACCTTCTTGAGCTTCCATACATGCTTTAAAAAGCCCTTCATCTGAAACTTTATCTACAATGAGAGGTTTTACATTATTAATCAACCCGTCTGCCGCTTCCCGAATACACCTCTCCAAAGGTAACGGCAAATCAATGAAAAAACTTTTGTTGTTTTCTAAAACTACTTTAATGCCCTTGCTATAGGTCAAATAATAATTCCAATCCGTTGCTTTAATATTCTCCTCTGAGAATATACCTAAATCCCAAAGCGCTGCCTTATAAAAAATGCTCCCCGCTCTTTCATGCTCAGGCGAAATCTGCACGTCTTCCTTACCCTCATCATCGTAAAGTTTTTTAGTGTCATTGCGAGCGACCACAGGAAGCGTGGCAATCTCTTTAGAAAATTGCTTGTCCTCCAATAAAGGGGGGATTAACTTAACCTGGGAAAGACTGGCCTGGATCTGGTTCTTTTTTTCTTGAGGGATTTCGAACTTGTTTTTGGGTTTGCGCCCTCGAGGCGTTGTGATGCCTGATTCCTTAAGTACGTCATTGACCGATGATTTAGAAAGATTCAGGCCAAATTTTTGGGATGCGGATTCAGCCAATTGTCGGCAGGAAGCAAGCGGGTTACTTTGCCTTTGGCTGATAATAAAATGGACAACTTCTTCCTTTAATTTATATATGACACCCATAAAATGTCCAGTTTGGACATTTTATTATAGCATTGCGCTAATTTGCGTCAATAGAATGGATGTTAAAAGAGGTTATTTACTATTGCATTAAAATTCTTTTAATCTAAAATAATTTTATCAATACTTATTAATGACCATATTTTGTCATGTCCATTAAATTTAACCAAAACGCCGTTAGCAGCATGTCTTCTATCATAAGCTCAATTGAGAATGACCGTTATGTCTATCACTGGTTTTTAATCCTCATCAGTCTTCCTGAAATTCAGCAAAAAATCTGCGTGCAAAATAAAAAAAAGGAAGAATATCAGTCCCTCAAGAAAATCCAGATAGCTAAAATCATCATCTATGTGGCCTTGGCCCTAACTATAACCGCTTTCTGCCTGACAAAACAATTTTGGATTCTTCTCTTAGGAATTCTCCCTTTAGTCATTCTTGTAAATTTATTCCGAAAGAATCGCAGGCGTGTTGCGGCTATCAGCGAACAATTTCTTTTAGAAAACATCCAACCGGATGAGCTTAACCGGCAAACTCTTTATCAAACCTGTGAGCATCTCTCCAAAAAATACAATATCCCTTCCCTGGTTGATATCATCACCTGTCAGGACTTTATCGGGCGAAAAGTGCTGCTGGGGGCCATTCTCATTCTTATTTTTCTTTTCCCAATTAATGATTGGAAGATATTGATTGTAGTCTTCGTGGTATTATCAGCAACCGTTGCTATTCTCAATACCTCAATCATACTGCGAAAATTAAAATAATCACTAATGATGGGCAAATATAAAAAACCCTCCCAAGTCAATAAAACTAATTGCCAACAACACAAGCCCAAGGGAAGACGTTGTCATTAAAAAAAAGATGTTGATCAAAGGGAAAAAGAGGGATACCAGCGTGGAATTCATTTTCGAATGACGTACAACAAAATTATGGCAGTTATAATTTCGCCAATTCAGGTTCATAATCCGATTTTGGGTCAGCATGTCCCGATACAACCCTGAACCCGGCAATGGTGTCAATATGGAAACAGCTGTCGTGTACGGCATAACAGAAAAACAAAATTTCCAAAGCTGGAACAAAGTCTTTAAATTGTCTGAATCAAAACCGAAAATAAAATGCCCTTTGATTTTGATCCCTGTATTCTTGACGATTTTAGTATATTCAATATACTTTTGAGCCATCGCTAATTTACCACCCTGATTTTTTTCCAGTGATTCGCCAAAGATCTCATACCCAAACGCCAATCCGGCACAGCCGCTTTCCCGGGCCAGCTTAAGGGCTTCCTGGTTTTGGGCAATATCAATCGTACATTCGCTGTGCCATTTAATTTTTAATGGTTTAAGGGCAGCAAAAAGCTCTTTAGCATAACCTGGGTCGGAATAAATGTTATTGTCAATAAATGTAACGTCACGATAATAAGGTTTGACCTTTTTAATGAGTTCAACAAAAGAATTAATGGGCTGAAGATGCGCATGCCCATCGTTTAAGGCCGGAATCGTACAAAAATGGCATCGAAACTTACACCCACGCATTGTTTCCAAGAATTCTTTAACAATATACGGCGGAGAGTTTAAAAGTTCTTCGTGGACTTTGGAATAATCAGCCTCAGTCGCAGCCCCCTTATATTGTGATTTAAGT
Source organism: uncultured Planctomycetales bacterium (assembly GCA_964483535.1). Taxonomy (GTDB): domain Bacteria; phylum Omnitrophota; class Gorgyraeia; order Zapsychrales; family Fredricksoniimonadaceae; genus JABDGZ01. The sequence goes on from CAZABZ010000001.1 coordinate 94,017, forward strand.
TCCCCATTTTCATAATCACGGATCACTTCCTCCCAAACACCTTCCGCTTGACCGATAACAACGCTATCGCAAAACGCTAAAGCTTCATACGGCAAATACGTCACATGGGGACCTCCCATGACCACTTTCGAACCTCTCTTTTTAAACTCTTTAGCAAGTTTGTAAGCCTCATAGCAGTTAGAAGTAAAACAAGTGATGCAAACAAGGGCATTATTTTTATAATAACGTTCGTGCCAGATGACCTGATCGAATTCACGGAATTTATAAGTTTTTGGTGACAAAGCTTTCAAGACCACAAAAAAAGGAGGATAGCCGCGCACAAGCCAAAACGCTAAACTATTTAAAACTCCGGCTATCGCTGGCCTAATAAGAAAGATCTCTTTTTGACAGCTAAACTTCTCATTAATCTCAGGATAAGCGTCAAGAATATACAAAGAACAAAAAATAAATTCGAAAACATGGATATAATTAAGAATAAACGCTGATATGTTTCGCCAATAAAAATTCCCCATATAAATAAAATCTGAAACCCTTGCCAAAATTAATTCCAAAAGACAGGCTGAAATCATCACCATTAAAAAACTTAATTTAAACCTAAACCTGCGGTGAGGGACCCCTAACGGACCAATGTATTTTTTATTTATTGTCCATTGAGCCAACACATAGGCCGTGATAATTCCCAACAGACTAAAATATAAATTCCTCCATATGTGAAACGAAGCAAACAGGACATTCAAAGAAAGATCAACGAGACGTATCATTATAAAAACAATCAAAAATCCTTGCCAGAGAGCCCTGGCATTCTGACGAACCCGTCGAAATTGAAGCACAAATTCTTCCCCGCTCAAAATCTCAAGGATGCAGCCGCTGATTCCGCTCATGCAATATATTTTTAGAACGCCAGTAATTAATAAAATAATAATAAAATTAAATCTTAATAAAAATGATAAATTTAATAGGTCAATCAAGGTAAGGATAAAAATAGGGATAAGTAAAGAATTGAGGATGGACAGCGCTTGATGAAAATTTTGACGTTGGTTTTTCATGTCACTTTGATAAATCTATTATAACGCTCGTCTTAGAACAATCAATGATCTTGCTTGTCCGCCGATTAAAATTTCAGCTTGATTCCGCCTAACATCGTCCTGCCTGGAGCTGAATAATAAACCTTGTCTGTGCTTGTTGTGCTCATCACAGTGTAGTCGTTATAGAACTCGTTGAAGAGATTGTCCACACCCACGAATAGCTCCGCCATTTTTAGTTTATAGGACAACTTAAGATCTGTAATCCAATACTGCTTGTCCCTCGCGGTTTCATTAGTAACGTCATCTATCGCATACTTTTGGCCTGTAAACTTCTCATTAGCGGTAAATATAAAATGTTTCAAGAACCCTACAGCAACCCCCGCGGTTGCCTGAGTGTTAGGCACCCCTGGTATTGTGCTGTGATTATACGGGCCACCGATAAAGATAGGATCCTGATAAGTAAAGCTGGTGTTAAACGTCAATTTATCCAACCGGGCCGGCAGCATCTTAAGCAAGTCGGTCTCTTGACTAAACTCAATGCCTATCCTGCGGGTGTGGCCATAATTGTTGTTGCTTCCAAAGTACACATTATACGGGTCATAGAAAATTTCGTTCTTATTATCCATCCAATACGGGGTTATGGTCAGAGAGGTAATATCATTCAAATTGTGCTTGATGCCAACCTCATATTGAATACCCGTCTGCTGTTTTAGGTTTGTATTCAACCCGGTGTATGTGCTATACCACTCGTCCGTCGCTAAGAACCGGAATGTTTGTTGCACACTGGCGTGGACATTCGACCCCGGCGCATATTCATACTTCATGCTGGCGCCGCCAACAGGGGCATTGGCATCCTTAATCGTTTTAAGGTCATTACCTTTATCATTGAACGTATACTGAGCATGCTGGTAGCGATACCCTGCTTCTAAACTCAACTTGTCAGTGACCCACAAAGTGCTGGTATCATAGGCCCCTAACTCATTCATGGTAACTACCAGATTATCAAAATCCTCTGCCAGGCCTGAACCTCCGCCAAGTATCTTATTCTGACTATCATAATAATCCACGCCAGCCACCGTCTGAAAATCATGACCGAGAACGACACCCTTATAAACATCCTTGCCTAATATCCCTACTGTTGTTATATCATACTTCACCGCGGTTGCGCCATAAGGGGCCTCATCAAAATACGCATAAGTGTCCTTATCCCTATACGAAGTATCTAATGATAAATCTCCCAAAATCGTCTTATCGTCAACGCCAAGGGAAAACATCTTATCTAAAGTTGATGCGTAATCTTCATTCTGGGGGTATGCTGAGGCTCTCCTGCCTATCGTCGCAAGATCCTCCGGGGTCAAATCTCCCGGCAGCCCATATTCATCCTGATGCCACACAAGATCAGAATTTACGGTAAGCGCATCGGTAACAGAATAACTAAACTTGCCGTCGTAATCCTTGGCTAGCATGTTGCTGTTCGCTCTGTACCCATCAGAATCAGCGTACTTCTGATTCATCTGATAAGACAAACCTTTCTGGGAGCCTCCTACAGACACATCCTCTGTTGATGCGCCATAGCTTCCGCCATCATACTCAACAGCGCCGGATGCGGCTCCACAACCTTTCTTAGTAATAATATTAACAACCCCGCCCACCGCATTATCACCATACAAGACTGAGCCGGCACCTCTAATAACCTCAATCCTTTCTATCTCCTCGATGGGGATCTGAGTAAGATCCGGGCCGGAGATGTCTATGGAATTGACCTTGTGCCCGTCTACAAGAACTAATATATTACTGACTGCGGTATCAGCGAAACCTCGAATATCCGCCTTATCTGTCTTAACCTCCCCGTTATTATAAATATGCACTCCCACGCTGCTATCGAGCAACTCACCCACATTTTGAGCGCCGGAATCCTGGATCTCCTGCTGAGAAATAATTGTTACATCCGACGGGGCCCTTGTCTCTTCAATCAAAGCTCTGTCTGGAGTGATGACTATAGGTTCAAGAGTTGAAACATATTGATTGTCCCCATACGCCCATCCTGCAGCTACAACCATCAATAAACTTACCAGTAATACATCCTTCATTTCTTCTCTCCTGAAGGGGGCCGTTTTCTTCTTATAAACAAAACACCCTCAATCATCTACTGACGATTGAGGGTGTTTTCCCGCAACATGTCTCAATATATACGCTTCCTGACTTGTTCTCACGCAGGCATTCAGCTTTTAAATACCGTTAGGTGTTCGGACTTCCCCCAAGGGAGTTACCGCAGCGGGACTGTTCTCGATTCACACGAGATTTCCCTAACTGGTATGTGTTTTTTTAAAAAAATCGCGCCAAAACTGTACCTTGGCTGCGTTTTAATAGCCATTCATAACCAGCGTAAAAGACCAAACTATACACCATAGTGCTGACTAATGTGCTTCTAAAAAAAGGAATTGCCAAAATATAACATTGCCGCAACCCATCCATCGTATGCGGATATAAAGTCAGCCACGCACCGCCATTGGTTACAATGAAAAAAATCACGGCCGAGGCAAAGCTGGAGCCTAACACAGTTAGAAAATTCTTTCTCTTTTTGAGCCAAAGCCCAAAAATACTGATCAACACAATACTTCCCCACGTAAAGAACATCATACTATGAAAACCGATAATAAAATCACTGATAACCATCAATGCCAACGGCACAAGCACGGCTTGACGGCCTTTAAGGTACATGCCACCGAATAAAGCCAGACTTAATACCGGCGTAAAATTAAAGGTATGCACTATAACGCGGGAGAGAATGCCAAAACTAATAATGATTAAGGCCAACATAAATTTTATTATAAATGAATCGTACGTGAAGTCAACCGCGAACAAGACGTGTTTATATAGAAGGGTGCTGAATTTGTACCTGGTCCCCTATTTGTGTTTTGGAGGCGGCAATGGTGCTTGAAGGTACTTCAATGGCATAGGAGGCTTTAAAAAATACCGGAGACAGACAAAAAGGTTTAATTCTCTCACAAAGGCCAATCACTTTATTGTGGCGGTCACAAAAAATCACATCAATGGAAAATTTCATAAAAAACATATGGATGGATTGGCAGTGCGTTATGATTAAGGCCTCGCCAAGAGGCAAGTCCTTGACCCCAAGCAACCCCTTCATTCTAGCCCAAGGATTTTGGGCAATTGCAACATTGGAAGCAATAGTGGTGTCGCGGGTAAGATTTAAAATCATGATGTTTTAGATTAGACTTTATGCGCTGACGTGCGTTTCAAAAATAGTTTTGCTAAGCGGTATGCCACGGGTGGCAAAATCCTCAAAACACTTAGGAATATACCCGGTGGCCGCGTATTCTCCCATGATCTGCCCTTCAGCATTCACGCCCTTATGAACAAACGTAAACACGTCCTTGACCTCAGGCAAGTTGTCGACCATCCGGCCCGTTAGCTCGGAGATCGCGGTGATCTTGCGTGACCCATCGGAAAAACGGTTGATTTGAACAATAATATTAATCGCTGAAGCGGCCATTTCATAAATGGCGCGCAGCGGCAACTCAATCCCTGAAAGTAAAACCATCGACGACATACGTGAAAGCGTGTCCCGTGGCGTGTTGGCATGCAAGGTGGTCAAGGAGCCGTCATGGCCTGTATTCATCGCCTGCAACATATCCAAAACTTCCGGTCCGCGGCACTCGCCGATGATTATCCGGTCCGGGCGCATACGCAAGGTATTGATAAAAAGGTCCCTGATCGTCACCTTGCCGCGGCCTTCAATGTTAGGCGGACGGCTTTCCAGCCTGGCCCAATGCGTTTTACTCAACCGCAATTCCGCGGCGTCTTCAATGGTAATAATGCGCTCATTATCCGGAATAAAATGGGAAATGATATTAAGCAGGGTGGTTTTCCCAGCGCCCGTGCCCCCGGAGACAATGATGTTCTTTCGGCCGATGACACAGGCATTTAAAAAATCAGCCATGGGCTGTGAGATGCTTTTAAAACGGGTGAGTAAATCTTCCATGGTGTAACGGTCTTGAGAAAATTTGCGCACCGTAATCATGGGGCCGTTAAGGGACAACGGCGGGATGATCGCGTTGATGCGCGACCCGTCGGAAAGACGCGCGTCTACCATGGGCGTAGATTCATCCACGCGACGGCCTAAAGGGGCAATGATCCGGTCAATCGTCGCGCGCAGCTGGTCGTTGGAAATAAATCTTTTATTGGTAAAAAGCAATTTCCCGTTTTTTTCAACAAAAATTTCATCTTTATTGTTGACCAGGATGTCTGTGATGCTATCATCGGCCAACAAATCTTCCAGGGGGCCAAGCCCCAAGGCCTCATTGACGATTTCCTTGACTAAACGGGCCCTCTCCTCATGGCTTGAAAGAAACGTTCCCGATGTTTCCGCCAAAAGCTCCGTGACCACTTTTTGGGCGGCTTTGCGCAGATTGGCCGCCTGAGAGGGGTCGTTTAAAACGTCCTGCGACATCTTTTGTAAATTCATGCGCTCAACCAAAAGGGCATGCACGGCCCGTTTTACTTTAATGACCTCATCTTCTTCTTTTTGAAAATCAATCGCTCCTTCAGTAACGTTTGGCGTAATGCCGAATTTCTCCCAGAACGCGTCACTTTTTTTAGAAGTGTTGTCGCTGGCGCGCACTTTAATGACGTCACTGCCCCGCACGTAAAGGCTTTCATCATTCAAACTATCGGCGATCGTAAAAAAGCTCTCTGATACCTTTGCTTTGGGACTGTCTATGACACAGGGCACGCCGCGATTTAAAGCGCCCCCCACTGTCTTGCCGTCCGAAGGGATCAAAGCAAAAACTTCACAGGCCAGGGCATTCTTGACTTCCTGCCAGGCAACGCCGCCACGGCTTTCAGCCCGGTTTAAAATCAAACGGACCATCTTTAAAGGAAAATGCAGGCTCGAAAGAATTTCCATGCTGGTTTTTACCTGATATACCGCCAGGATGTCAGGAGTGCTTACCAATAAAATCAGGTTGGAGGCGTCCAGGATGCTGATGAAAATCTCGCTAAAGGAGCTCCCTCCGTCGACGATGATATATTCATATTGGCTGGATGCTTTTTTAAAAAACAAACGTAAATTATCCGAGGTGACGTGCCCGATTTGCCGCGGGGATGTAACGCCAGGTAAAAAATGCAGTCCGCTGCTGTGGGTGACGACGTATTTTTTAATCGCGTCGGGTGAATTTTCCATGTCCGCCAAAATATCGACTAAGCAATGCGTTGGCGGCAAATTAAGCATCCTCGCCATGTCCTGGCTGGCCTGCAAGTTTAAATCCACAATCAGTACCCGCTTGCCCCTCAAGGCTAATGCGCAGGCAATATTAACCCCAATAAAGGTCTTGCCCACCCCGCCTTTATTGCTGAATACTGTAATGACTTTAGCTAACATATTTTTTCATCTTACCATGTTTTTTAATTTTGTCACTGATGATTTGATGGGATAAAGACGGATTTTTTAATACGAAGCAATGACTTTCTCCGCAGGTGCTTGGGCGCTCCCCGCAATGAGATTGTTGTAAACGATGGGAATCGTAAAAACAATGCCTTCCTGGTCCATCCCCGTCGTAAAAGCATCAAAAGGAGCGGCTGTTTTGGCGGCTTGCATAGCGTCTTGGTCTAAAATATAATTCCCTGAGGATTCCATCACCTCTGCCGAATCCAATGACCCGTTTTTAAGTATGCGCAGTTTCAATTTAACAGTGCCTGCCAAGGCAACGCCACCTGCCCCTACCGCGTTGGGATAGGAAATCGCTTTGGAGATTTTTTCCTGGACCATGCGCGCGTAAGCCGTCATCACCGGAAGATATTCCGGTTGAACTTTGTTGACATCAACGGAGGGTCCCTTTGCAACCGGCCAAGACGAAGACAGAGGCTCATGTTCATACTTCGCGCTAATTTCTTTCCAAGAATCACGCTCCAAGGGTGTCGGCATCACCAATTGATTGTCCGCGAATTTCTTATCTGTAAGCACCGTCGGTGTCAAAATAATCACCATTTCTGTATTGGTATCCGGGGCGGGTGTTTGGCGGTTTCTAAATAAAGCCCCCACGATAGGTATTTTAGATAAAATCGGGATCCCTGTTACTGTCTCGTTGTCGGTATACTTAATCAATCCTGCCAAGGCGATGGTCTGTTTATTGTCCATAAACAAATCTGTCGAAGCCGTGCGCGTAATAAAAGCCGTCCCATTTGCTGTTGACGAATTCGACGCGTCAATGTCGCGAATGTCCACATTGAGCAATATATCGATTTTCCCTTCGCGGATGGTGGGTGTTACCGTTACATTAACACCATATTGTGTATACGTGGTGCTTTGGGTCGATGAAGTTCCCGTGGCATTGGTAGTCGTGTTGAGAACGGGTATTTCCCCTCCCACCAGAAAGCTTGCTTGCTTGCCGTTGAGGGCCACTAAGCGAGGCTTGGAAATAAGCCGGGCCTTGCCTTCCTGAATAAAGGCATTAATCGTGGCCTGTAATGGGGTCCGGGCAAAACCGCCTACCTTAAAAAAGTCCTTGAACTTGCCGTTCCCGTTAGTGGAAGGAAGATTTTCAGTTTCAGTCGTCAGTCCGGGAGTGGTGCTGGTACTACCGCTGCCCGTAGAAGCAGTGACTGAGCTCCCCCACAAGATCCCTAAATCTTTCTCAAAGGATGTGCTGATTTCAACAATCTGCATATCCACTTGAATCAAATCTTCGTTCTTTTCTTCTTTGACCAAGTTCAACAAATTATCGTTATACGGTTGCAAAATATTCTCCAGACGACTCTTGTCCTCTTTGGACACTGCCCCCGAAACCACCACCTTGCCTTCATTCAGATTTTCCTCCAAAGAGACGTCCGTAATATTCGCTTCATTCAAAAGTTTTTGCACACGGGCCTTCACGACGCTTAAATCTTCACTGACCACGCGCACTTTAACGCTGCGCTTGCCGCCGGCGTCCCATAAAAATAAAACAGTCTCTCCGGATTTCTTGGCTAAAACAGAAACTTTATCGCTTTGGGCATCTGAAATATCCGCTATGTCCGGGTTGGTCACTGAAACGCGGGTCAAACTGTTGACCGGAACCGTTTCAATATCACCGGTGACCATGTTAATGACATCGCCCGCCTGCGATGTGTTTTCATCGGCAAAGGGGCGCGGCATTAAAAACATGGTCAATCCAAAACCTAATGCGATAATAAAAATTTTATTTAAAAAAGCACGTTTCATTAATTAGAGTTCCTTGCCGCCTCTGAAGATTTGAATGCTCGGTTTATTCCCCACGGGCTTGCTTGCGGCTGCCCCGTCTGGATTTTGAATATCAAGCCCCTGATTGGCCAAAACATAGTCTGCCAAAGTTTTCCACGTGTCTGCTTTGACCTTTTGGTGCCCGCTTTCATCCGGAGAACGCAACGCCAATTCCAAGATCCCATTCTTATTAGCAAAGGCCAAAAGCCCTGCTTCTTGCGGGTCAACCGCAACAGTGATTTTTAAAAAGCTCTCCGCCTGCTGCTCATCATAAGCGCCGGGGTCGTCTTCATTGGTATTAATGGCCAAAACCTGCAGGCCCTGAAAAATCATGGCAGTCACGGTTTTCTTATCTGCGGACTGGAAAGGAACATTAAGTTCAGCTATCACATCCACAAAATCTCCGGGATTGAGCAATCCGCCTACGGCGGCTAATGAATCGATCTTAACCGTTATCGCGCGTTTACCCACCGGTGTTTTTAACGCCAATGAAGGTTTGCGGACTTTTTGTACTTGAGCGGCTTGCTGCATCCGGGCCGCTTCCTGTTGGCTCTCCTTCAAGGCGGCCATTTGCTTTTGCATAGCCTCAGCCTGTTGGCTTTTAACGCGTTCTAATTCCTGCGCCAAAGCGGCCATTTGCTGGTCGCTCCTCTGCTGGATCTGGGCGGCCATCTCCTTTTGCTTGACATCGTACTGTTCCGCTAAAGACGAGGTCTGTCCTTCGATGCTGCTTTTGACATAATTACTGGTCAAAATCACCGCGATAATCCCGGCAGCTACCGCGCCGACAATAATCAAAAGTTGTTTTTTGTTTTCAAGGGGCAAGATTCCCTCCTAATTTATACTGCGCGTTCTTGACACAACTTCGCGATGCCGCAGGCATTGGGCCTTTTTACGGGCTTACTTTGCCGACGACCTGTTCTATAAGTTCTTTATTGTACTCAGGTTTATTTTTTTCAGCTAACTCCTTTAAGTGAGTTAGAATGACCGCTTGCTGTTTTTGCATCGTTAATCCGTAGATTAAATCTTTTTTAACATCATTAAAAAGCTTGCGTGCCCCGCCTGTTTTAGAATCGACTTTAACGATATAGTACCCTTCGGGGCCCTTAAATACGCCGCTGATGCCGCCTTCGTCCAAATTAGAAATGGCTATTTGCATGGCGTCAAAAGGCGCCTTGCCGGTCATGAATGGTTTTAGCTGCCCGCCTTGCGCGGCATTCGCGGCCTTGGATTGGGCCTGCGCGATCTGGGCAAAATCACCGCCTTGTAAAACTTGCACCAAGATGCTTTTAGCGGCGGCTTCGTCACCTACAACGATTTGACGGACATTCCATTTAACAGGCTCGGTAAATCTGTCCTTATTCGCATCATAATAAGCGCGGGCATCCTCTTCGCTTGCCGAGACTTCCTTGGTCATGCGACTGGCTAATTCCTGAACTAAAAGTGTTTTGCGAAAATCTTCGACAGCGTCTTTGATTTCCTTAGTATTGCCGATCTGGGAATCTTCCGCGTCTTTAACCAAGAGCTGCTGACGGACAAGTTCATCTAAAACAGCAGCCCTGCTATTAATATCATTTACTTTAAAATCAGGAAGCTGCTGTTTTAAAAGATTGAGGCGATTATTAAATTCATCGGCTGTCAATGTCCAGCTGCCGATCCGTACCAAAACATTCCCTGGAATGGGGCCCGGCACGCCCTGCACCTCTTGAGTATTCTGAGAAACCGGCGCAGCAACTTGCTTCTTGGGACCTATTCCCAATAAATCACAACCAACCAAAAAAACAAGCCCAAAAGTTAAAAACAGGACCCCGTACGTCGTAAGTCTGGATTTACTCATAAACATCCTCCAAAAAAAACAAAATCTTTTCAAGTATACCTGATATTTTTTAAAAAAGCAAGTCAACGGCCTAAAAAACTAATCTTTTTTTCGTAACCCATTACCTTGCACTAAATAAGATAATAAATTAAAATTTTATTAAGGTCAATAAGAAATCAAATTAAAATTAATCCTTTAACAGCTTCCTTTTCCGCTAATAATTCATCCAGGGTGGCTTTAATTTTAGCTTTGGCAAATTCATTGTGTTCCAATCCTGTCACAATGGCGCACTCACTGCCATTGGAACGCAAAGGAAAACCAAACATAAGCCCAGGCTCAACGCCATAACTGCCATCTGAAGAAACGGCGGCTGAGAAAAACTCGCCCTCAGGTGTCGGGGTCATGATCTTATGTACCGTATCAATCACCGCGTTAGCGGCCGATGCCGCGGAAGAAAGGCCTCGGGCCTTAATAATAACCGCTCCTCGTTTTTGCACCGTTTCAATAAATGCGCCTTTAAGCCACTGGTCATCTGTAATCTGCTGGGTCGCGGGGCGCCCATTGATGGTCGCATGATAAAAATCCGGATACTGGGTGGCTGAATGGTTCCCCCAGATCGCTACATTTTTAACCTGATCGACCGCCACCTCGGCCCTTCGCGCTAACTGTGCCCGCGCCCGATGCTCGTCGAGCATGGTCATGGCAAAAAAATTCTTTGCCGGAATATTTTTACAAACACTCTTGGCAATAAAAGCATTGGTATTGCAAGGATTCCCAATAACCAGCACCTTGCAGCCTGGTTTGGCATGGGTTGATAACGCCTGGCCTTGCGTCTTAAAAACACCGCCGTTGATCTTCAAGAGGTCCCCGCGCTCCATCCCTTCTTTACGCGGCACGCTGCCGACCAACAGGGCCCAGTCGATATCTTTAAACGCCGCGCTTGGGGAAGCGGAGATGGACACGCCACGCAGTAACGGAAAGGCGCAATCCTCCAGCTCCATGACCACTCCTGCCAAGGAAGGCAAGGCGTTTTCTAACTCTAATAAGCTTAAATCAACTTCTGTGTCGATCCCAAACATTTCTCCGGAGGCAATGCGGAACAACAAAGCATACCCGATTTGACCTGCCGCGCCCGTAACCGCAACTTTTACGCGCTTAGCCATGACGCTCTCCCGTTTTTATAATCCCCGGCAATGTCTGTCTTGCCCTGCGTATTTCTTTAAAATTGATCTCGCCAAAAATAATTTCTTGCCCCGCGCCGCTCCCGCGGGCGATGACCTCGCCCCACGGAGAGATGATCATGCTGTGGCCATAGGCCCGCATGCCGCGAGCGTCAATCCCGACTTGATCAGGCGCCAAAACATAAGCCAAATTTTCAATCGCCCTTGCGCGAAGCAGAGTCTCCCAATGGGCCTGGCCTGTTTCCTTCGTAAAACACGACGGTACCGTCAAAATTTCAACTCCCCTGCGCGCGTAATTTTGATAAAGCCCGGGGAAACGCAAATCATAGCAAATAGAAAGCCCTATCCTGAATACCCCCACTTTGGCCATCGCGGGCCGTCGGCCCGCTCGAACACAATCCGCTTCTATGACTGTCTTATCATCGATACGGGCATCAAATAAATGAATTTTACGGTATTGGGCGTCAATGGCCCCTCGAGGGCCAATAAAGACTGAGGTGTTATAAACGTGGGAATGGGGGGCCTTCTCTAATATAGAGCCCAATAAAAACGAAACGTTGTATTTTTTAGCTAACGGGACAAAAGCGTCCGTCGAAGGGCCAGGGATTTTCTCGGCTGCTTTACCAACCAATCCTTTGTCGCTGCCTGCTCCACGGAAATTAAAGACTTCCGGTAAAAGTATAAATTCAGCACCTCTTTCAAGCGCCTCTTGGGACATGGTCAACGCCTTTAAGAGGTTCGCTGCTTTATTGGTGCCGGCGCAAAACTGTAAAAGAGCTACCTTCATTCTGGTCCTGGAGGCCTCCCTCTTAAATAGAGGCCATTGTTATTGAGAAGACGGCGCTTTTAACATTTCACCGTATTCCTTATAACAGCTTGTATAAAAAGACTGCTTTTTTAACTCAACGCGCCAAGCGCTTAATTGGGGATAGACTCTTAAATCCACTCGGGCCATCTCCGCCGGCTCAAGCAGTGCCAACAAAATAATATCAGCTAAGGATATCTCCCTGCCGACAATGTATGGGTGCTTGGTCAATTGTTTTTCAATGATCGGAAAATATTGTTTAAGAAATTCGATGCCATCCGCAATGGCCTTCTCATTGACCGGTTTGCCGGTGCGCGCGGCAAAAACACGGTTATAAACAACAGGCATCAAGTTCGCCCCGATATGAAAAGAAACATAATCGATCCATTGCTCGATGGTCGCGCGTTTTTTAACATCTTTAGGATACAGCGAGGAGTTGTGCTTGTCGCAAAGGTATTTACAGATGGCATTGCTTTCGAATAAATAAAACCCTTCATCATCGATAGCGGGTATTTTGCCCACCGGATTGATCTTTAAAAACCATTCCTGCTTTTGCTCGCCTTCACGCAGATTGACGATCTGCCATTTATAGTTTAAGCCCAGGAAGCTGGCCGTCAAACGTACCTTGATGGCTGGGCCTGATAAATCTGAACCGTAGATAGTTAACATGGATGGCCTCCTCGGAATTGAAAACGACCCCAACGGGATTTGAACCCGTGCTGCAAGCTTGAAAAGCTTGTGTCCTGACCAGGCTAGACGATGGGGTCAAAAATAAATCGACTGGAATCCGTTATTATATTGCCTTAAACTTATCCGTCAACGAATTTATCTCTTACCGTACTGCCAAGCAAATAATAGATACTATATTATTCCTCTTCATGGCTAGATACGACATGGGCAATGGAAGAAAGCCTGTCTCCGGCTTCCATGGATATCAAGCGCACTCCTACGGCGCTGCGGCCGGTTTCACGGATTTCAGAGGGAGAAGAACGCACCACCATGCCCTTTTTAGTCACGGCCATGATCTCATCAGCGTCAGACACTGTCATGACCCCAACGACCGCCCCGTTTTTATCGGTGATCTTCACGTTAATGATCCCCTTGCCCCCGCGTGATTGCGTACGGTAGTCCGCGAAGTCAGAACGCTTGGCGTACCCTAATTCACAGACGGACAATAATTTGGCCCCTGTCTTTTCAACATCCGGCGCGAACACCAACATGCCGACGACAAAATCTCCTTTTCCTAATCTGATGCCGCGCACACCCTTGGCGGAACGACCCGTGTCGCGCAATTGCTTCTCCGGGAACCTCAACGAAATGCCCTGACGCGTGGCTAAAAGAACATCTTCCTTGCCATTGCTTAAGCCCACCCCGATCAACTCATCGCCGTTTTCCAAACCGATGCCGACGATGCCTCCTTTGCGCGGATTATTATACGCGGAAACCATCGTCTTTTTGACCAGCCCTAATTTGGTGGCAAAGACTAAAAATTGGTCTTCCCTAAATTCTTTGACCGCCACAATGGCGCTGATCTTTTCTTCCGGCTTAAAGGACAATAAGTTCACGATGGCTTTGCCGCGGGCCGTACGCGAGGCGGCCGGAATTTCATACACCTTAAGCCAACGCACCGTTCCTAAATTAGAGAAGATCAACAAAAAGTCCTTGGACGAGGCCACAAACATACGCTCCACAAAATCTTCATCCGAGGTGGTCATGGCCGTGACCCCCTTGCCGCCGCGTTTTTGCGAACGGTACCCATCCACCGACAAACGTTTGACATAGCCTTTATTGCTGATGGTAATGGCCATGTCCTCATCGGCGATCATGTCTTCGATCTCGATATCTTCGGCCCGTCCGGCAATTTCCGTGCGGCGCTCATCCGCGTACTTCTTTTTTAATTCGGCCAACTCCTCTTTAATGATGGCATCCACCCGCTTCTCCGACGCTAAAATCGAGCGGTAATTATCAATATCTTTTAAAAGCTGTTGGTATTCCGCTTCGATCTTATCGCGCTCAAGCGCGGCCAGGCGCTGTAATTGCATCTCCAAAATGGCCTGGGCCTGCGCCTCGGAGAGATCAAACTTCTTGACCAATGCTTCCTTGGCGTCAGCTGTCGTCGCGGACGCGCGGATCGTTTTGATGATCTCATCTAAATGCTTGAAGGCGATTTTCAATCCTTCTAAAATATGGGCCCGTCGCACGGCTTTGTCTAAATCAAATTGTGTCCTGCGGCGGATAACGACACGGCGATGGGCGATGTAGTGAGTCATCAGCTGTTTTAAATTCAAGACCCTCGGTGATTTATTGACCAAGGCCAGATTGATGATCCCGAAGGTGACCTCCATCTGGGTGTGCTTGTAAAGATAGTTGAGTATGATATTGGCATCAACGTCACGGCGAAGCTCAATGACCACCCGGATGCCGTCTTTGTCGCTTTCATCACGGATGTCCGTGACCCCGTCGAGTTGTTTGTTCTGGACCAAATCCGCCATGCTTAAAATCAGGTTGGCTTTGTTGACCTGATAGGGAAGCTCGGTGATGATGATGGCTTCTTTATTGCTCTTTTGCTGTTCAATGCTGGCGCGGGCCCGTATCGTCACCTTGCCGCGGCCGGTGTTATACGCATCCACAAAACCTTCCCTGCCGCAGATAATCCCGGCAGTTGGGAAATCCGGCCCTTTGACAAATTTCATTAACTCTTTGATGGTGGCCTCGGGATTATCAAGTAAGTGCACGATACCGTCGATGACCTCTCCCAAATTATGAGGGGCCATGTTGGTGGCCATCCCCACGGCAATGCCTGAAGAACCATTGACCAAAAGGTTCGGGACCATGCCCGGCAAGATGTCCGGTTCCTGGAGCGACCCGTCGAAATTGGGGCTAAAATCAACGGTTTGTTTGTCAATATCATCTAACATTTCCTCGGCAACCGAGGCCATGCGCGCCTCGGTATACCGCATCGCCGCGGCCGCATCCCCGTCGATGGAACCAAAGTTGCCCTGGCCATCGATGAGAGGATACCTTAGGGAAAAATCCTGGACCATGCGCACCATGGTGTCGTACACCGCGGAGTCCCCGTGCGGATGGTATTTACCTAACACTTCCCCGACGATACGAGCGCTTTTCTTATAAGGTTTATTGTGCTCGAGATTGAGCTCCTTCATGGCGTAAAGGATGCGCCGGTGCACGGGCTTAAGCCCGTCACGCACGTCCGGCAAAGCACGGCCGACGATAACGGACATAGAATAGGAAAGGTAGGAATTCTTCATTTCCTCTTCGATATAAACCGGGATAATTCTTTCTTTTTTATTTAAATCACGTGACATGAATCTGCCTTTCTATGTTTATACGCCGCATTAAATATCCAAATTCTTGACCTCATGAGCGTAGCTCTCGATGAATTGCCGGCGAGGCTCAACTTCATCGCCCATGAGCATGGCAAAGGTTTTATCTACTTCCACCGCGTCTTCAAGCGCTACTTTAAGGATCGTGCGCCGCTCCGGGTCCATGGTGGTGTCCCAAAGCTGCTGAGGATTCATCTCCCCCAGACCTTTATAACGTTGCGTGTGCATGCCTTTTTTGGCGGCTTCACGCACATAATAAAGGATGTCCACAACCGACATTAATTCCGTTTTGACGTTATCATCCTCAATGACAAATAACGGCCTTAAATCCACCTTGGGCTTGACCTTGCCTTTTTTATCTTTGGCCAGGAGCACTTGTTCTTCGACGCTGCGCTTGTAATCCTGCAAAAATATTTCCAACTTGTCGAGCTTTTCCTGCAGGGGCTCAATCTCTTCGGATTCGAATACTTCGATATACTGTGTTTCAGTATCGTCCTTGGTTATTTCGGCCAGTTCTTTATCATCAAAAACATACTCTTCTTGGCCCCCCACTTTTACAACGTAGCGGGGCATTTTCTTCCTTTTAATGTCGTATTTCTCGATATAGGCGCCAAAATCCACCCCCCGGCGCTTGAGACGCTCAACAATATGCTCTAATTCAACCAAGGATTCCAGGATCTCTTTGAGGTGGGCCGGTGTATAGGTCTTTTTCCCCTCGAGCTTGGTTAACTTGATGCCGTCCGTGCCCAAATCCAGGATCAGGTCGTTCATTTCCTTCTCGGTTTGGATATACTCTTCCCTCTTGCCTCTGGTGACCTTATATAAAGGAGGTTGGGCGATATAAACAAATCCGCCTTCAACGAGTTGTGGCATTTGCCTGTAAAGGAGAGTCAAAATCAAGGTGCGGATATGCGAACCGTCAACATCCGCGTCGCACATCAAAATGATCTTATGATAACGCAATTTCTCGATGTTAAAATCCTCGCCGATGCCGGTGCCCAAAGCCGTGATCATGGTGCGGATTTCTTCATTGCTTAAGATTTTATCGAGACGGGATTTTTCAACGTTTAAAATCTTGCCTTTCAAAGGCAAAATGGCCTGGAATGAACGGTCCCGTCCCTGCTTGGCAGAACCGCCGGCCGAATCCCCTTCCACCAGGTACAGCTCGCACCTGGAAGGGTCCTTCTCCGAGCAATCCGCCAGCTTGCCTGGAAGGCCGCCGGAATCCAGGGCCCCTTTGCGCCGGGTGAGCTCGCGCGCCTTACGCGCCGCCTCGCGCGCGCGGGCCGCCATAATGACCTTGTCAATGATCTTGTTGGCCACCGACGGATTTTCTTCAAAAAAACGGGTCAGCGCCTCGAGGGTCATGGACGCGACTAACCCGTCGACCTCGGAATTTCCCAATTTGGTTTTCGTCTGCCCTTCAAACTGGGGCTGAGGGATCTTGATCGATACCACCGCGATAAGCCCTTCCCGGGTATCGTCACCGGAGATGCCCACCCCGTCTTTGTCTTTGAGCAGGTTCTTGGCCTTAGCGTAATTATTAATGGCCCTTGTTAAGGCTGAGCGAAACCCCGAAAGATGTGTGCCGCCCTCGATGGTATTGATGCTGTTGGCATAAGAAAAAACCGTTTCATTGTAGGTGTCGTTATATTGAAAAGCGACCTCCACGTTGACATCGTCTTTTTCTTTTTCAAAATAAAAAACCTTGTTATGCAAAGGCGTTTTGTTTTCCGAAAGATGTTCAACGAAAGAGATGATCCCCCCTTTAAACAAAAACAGGGATTCTTTGGGTTTTTCGCTCCTGCTATCGACGAGTTTTATGGCGATGCCCTTGTTTAAGAACGCCAGTTCGCGCAAGCGTTTGGCTATAACGTCATAGGAGAAATCCCGCCCCCCTTTAAAAATCGTTTTGTCCGGCTTGAAGGTGACCTTGGTGCCCGTGGATTTTGTTTTCCCGATGATGGTGAGTTTTGAGACGGTATTGCCCTGCTCATAGCGCTGATGATAGATATTGCCCTCACGCTTGACTTCAACCTCAAACCATTCTGAAAGCGCGTTAACGCAACTAATCCCTACTCCGTGCAACCCGCCGGAGACCTTATAGGAATCTTTATCGAATTTGCCTCCGGAATGCAGGGTGGTCAGAACCACCTCGACCGCGGGTTTCTTTTCGGTCTTGTGCATGTCCACCGGGATCCCGCGCCCATTATCAATAACTGAAATAGACTCGTCATGATTGATGACTGTTTCGATGCTCGTGCAATATCCCGCCAAAGCCTCGTCGATGGCATTATCCACCGCTTCATAAACCAGATGATGGAGCCCCCGGGTCGAAGTGTCCCCGATATACATGGCCGGACGCATGCGCACGGCTTGCAGTCCTTCTAAAACCGTAATGTTGCTGGCATCATAGGTGTCTTTTTGTTTAACTGGCTTGTCTTCTGTCTTCATAGTTCCCCTTTAAATAGCTCCTACTTTAAAACTAATTTTTACAATTGACGGAAATTCTTTTTGAAGTTCTTTTAAGAGGCTTTCCCTGTTTAAATTAAGCCTCACCAAGCACAACGAAGAATTCGCGCTAATCGTCACGCATCCGTCCTTAAAATTCACTGCCCTGCTGCCCTGATCTTTGGAAATCCTCGCCCAAGCTGCCTGGATGTCTTGAAAAGAAACGCCGTTGCCCGATGACATCCGGCCCATGACCCCTGAAACGATATCCTTGATCGAATCCATTGTTAAAGTCTCATCGGAAGGGCTAAATACAAATACTCATTGAGCCGCAACACGCAGGGCTTGTCCGGCCCTAAAAATTCCATAGGAACGTATTCCTCATTAATATTTTTAAGCACATCAATAAAAAATTGCGGATTAAAGCCCACGATCAATTCCTGCTGTCCATATTCAACCGCCACCTCTTCACGGGATTCCCCCACATCCGGAGTGGTTTTGGAAATCACCAATTTGTCCTTAAAGAGCTCGAACTTGATGGCCTGAAAATCAGGGGTGGCAAGTAAATTCGCCCGACGGATAGCCGCCAAAAGGTCCTGGGTCTTGATCTTCGCCTTATTATTGCCTTCTTTAGGAATAACCTGCTTATAATTAGGGAACTCCCCTTCTATAATACGGGTGGCGATCAAAATCCCATTAATATTAAATAACACCTGGTTTACTCCATTAATAATACTAACCTGCCCCTCTTCTTTAAGATTACGGTTGATTTCATTAATCGCCTTAACAGGGATAATGATATGAAAATCTTTATGTGCAGGATGTATTAATTTCTTTTCCATTTTAGCCAGACGCCTGCCATCGGTTGCCACCATCCGCATCACATCTCCTGAAACTTCCAATAAAAGACCATTTAAAACATACCGTGACTCTTCATAAGAAACCGCGAAATTCGTCAAACGGATCATTTCCTTTAAATCTAACTGTTTAATTAAAACAGCATCTTTATCTTTAAATTCCGGGAACTTTGGGAATTCTTCTTTAGGTAAACCATTGAGTTTAAAACGGCAATTGAGACCTTCAATCTCAATCTGGTTGTTCTTGCGGGCCATAATGATCACTTCTCCGCTGGGTAATTCACGGACAATATCACTAAAACGTTTGGCAGGGATGGTTATAGCCCCCTGTTCATAAACATCCACAGGTAACTCACAAGATATACCGATATCCAAATCAGTGGTGTTCATTTTTAATAAACCATTGTTTGTTTCTAAAAGTATATTAGACAGTATGGGTAAGGTTGTTTTTGGGGAAACAATATTACTGACTATTGCAATCGCAGCTTGAATTTCCTCTTTATTAGTCTTGATTTTCATATTCACAACCCTCTGCTTGTAGTACTTAATGGTTAAGGTTTAAAAATAGCAGTAATCGTATTAGTATTTGTGGATAAGTTGAATTAGAAACTAATCTTCAATGTTTTTAACGATTTACAGCTATTAACACTTGTGGATAACCCTAGGACAACAACCATTGATTATCCACACTTGTTTTTAAGTCATCATTCTAAAAGAATTGAGTTTAAATAATCAACACTTTTTTTCATTTCCGGATTGGTGATAAAATCTTTTTCCACTTTTTTATAAGCGTGTAAAACCGTGGTATGGTCTTTGCCGCCAAAAGCCGCCCCGATCTCCGGCAAGGAATGTGTCGTTAATTTACGGGTCAGGTACATGGCCACTTGTCTTGGCAAAACTACGTTTTTATTACGCTTTTTAGTCTTCAAATCAGCCGGGGTCACGCGATAGTAGGCGGCAACCTCTTTTTGGACCATATCCACGCTGATGGTTTTTATGGTTTCTTTGACCATGTCTTTAAGGACCTGCTTGGCCACGGCCAAAGAAATTAATTTATCTTCCAGCAGCGAGTAAGCCACCACCCGGATGAGCGCCCCCTCCAGTTCACGGATATTGGTTTTAATTTCCTGGGCAATAAATAATACCACATCATCAGGGACTGTCACGGATTCTAATTCTAATTTTTTACGCAAGATAGCCACCCTTGTTTCATAATCTGGCGGCTGGATATCAGTAATTAATCCCCAGGCAAAACGCGAGACCAACCGCTCTTCTAAGTTGGCGATCTCTTTAGGCGGCCGGTCCGAGCAGATGATAATTTGTTTGTGGTGATCATGCAAAGTATTAAAGGTATGGAAAAACTCTTCCTGGGTGGACACCTTCCCGGCGATAAAATGGATATCATCGATCAAGAGAATGTCGACGTGGCGGTACTTTTGGCGAAAAGCTTCCGACGAATGGTGACGGATGGAGTTGATCAATTCATTGGTGAACTGTTCGGATGATAGGTAACATATTTTCAGGGCGGGATTTTTTCTTTGGGCTTCATGGGTGATGGCTTGCAGCAAATGCGTTTTGCCCAAACCCACGGGGCCGTAAATAAAAAAAGGATTGTAAGACTTGGCCGGATTTTCCGCCACGGCCTGGGCCGCGGCAAAAGCAAAACGGTTGCCCGCCCCCACTACAAAGTTTTCAAAAAGAAAACGCGGATTTAAATGGATATTTTTATCCGTGGACGCGAAAGAGGTCTCGATTTCGTTAAGTTTTTGCCGGGTATTTTGATTCAGCAGATCAGCATTAACGGTGAATTCAATGTTAATCCCCTGCCCCGCTTCGGTGCGCAGGCAGCGCTCGATGATGGTGCGGTAGCGTTCATCGATCCAATTTTTGAAGTATTCGTCAGGGGCCTGGATGGTCAAAACCCCGGGGTTCGTTTCACAGATCTTCAGGTGAGAAAACCACGTGTCGTAAGAGGTCTCGCCGATAGAGGTTTTGATGGGATTTTGGGCTTTTTGCCAGACGTCATTTAGGGTCAAAAGGCCCAAGGGCTTTGAATTCGTAGGGTTCTGCGTCATGTCGTCGAGATCACAAGTTATTAACAGCTGTGGAAAATTCCCGGTTGCTTTGTTTCCGGGTACGGTCACCCAGTTCGCGGGTCATTATAACAAAGCTTTGTTTGATTGCAACGGTTTTTCTTAATCCCTACTGGCGCAGGTTGTTTTACCCCTCAAAAAAAGGCCATATATTTACAACCGTTCGTTAGAAGCGGATTCGTCGGTTGCCAAAAAACTTGACTTCGCTAAAGCTTATGTTACAATTACCAAACTATGAAGGCCGTCTTTCTAAGATGCATTCAAAGAAACGGCACCTCTCTAAAGGAATAACGTAAAGGGTAATCATTAATGAAGAAGCATTTAAAGACGCCAACCAATATTGTTGGGAAAAAAAGACACGGATTCCGTAAGCGCATGGCGACTTCCGACGGCCAAAAGGTACTCAGTCGTCGACGCGCCAAAGGCCGCCGTAAACTTATCCCCTAAAGTACGTAGGCTTATCAATGGGTAAAAAACTTCTGATTTCAGGCATAAAAGCCTATCAGTGTTTGAGCCGTGCGTTACTTTTTAGAAATTGCCGGTTTTATCCTTCATGTTCGCAATACGCCATTGAGGCTATTGAGCGTTTTGGTATTGTTCGTGGAGCATGGAAAGCGGCGTGTCGTATTTTGCGCTGTTCTCCGGCGTCTGACGGCGGGTATGACCCGGTAAGGTAAATTCTATGGAACGCAACACCCTTTTAGCCATTGTCCTATCCGCATTAGTTTTATTCAGCTATCAAGCGATTTTCGTTGCCCCTAAACAGGCCACGCCTGTGACTGGGCAGACGGAACTGTTAAAAAATTCACAAAGCACTGCAGCGCAAAGTGTTAGCGTAACAAACAATCCCCAACCAGTAATAGCCCCAAATAATGCCATAGAAACCACAAACATAATAAATAAGACGATAGATTATGAATTGAAAACCACAGACTCTGATCTTTCATACACAAATGTGGGTGGCTCGCTCCACAATATAGATTTCTTAGGAAACAAGGCCTTCCCCATAACAGATGTATTAAGTATTGGTGGTTTTGAGAACGTCCAGTATACGGGCCAAAAATTAGATAACAAAAAAGTTACTTTTGTATATAGGGATAAAAACTGGCAGATAACAAAGACGTATGAAGTTATAGATACGAATTTTATAAAAGTCAGAATGGAAATTAAAAATTTATCGGAAATTTCCATTCTGAATAATGTTAATTTTACAGCCTTTGAAATTGATGAATCCAGAATAGACATTAATCAAAATAACAGAGAAAGCGCCTTGTATGAGTATTCAGTTTACGCAAACAATAAAATATTTCGCAAAGGCAGCGCCACTAAATTTAATGACAAAAACGCTCAAAGCGGATCAGCAAAGGTCAACTGGGTTGGTTTCAGGGACCATTATCAGGCTCTTATTGTTAAACCTGAATTTGAAACAAAAGCCTATGAAATTAAAGCAGATAGCGATAAACAGTTAAATGTTTCTATCAGGCCTAAGGATAAAAATTTGGCGCCAGGGGAAAGCGTGACCTATGATTTTAGTATTTATGCAGGTCCTCAAAGCCCATGGTTGATGAAGAAATACCAAAAAGATTTTGAAAAAATCGTCGCCTTTAGCAGTTTCGCTATAATTGAATGGATAGGGCAGGCTATTTATTATACGATCCCATTTTTACATGGTATTTTTGGATCTTGGGGGATGGCCATTATTGTGATCAGTATGATGATTTATAGCTTAACCTATCCATTAACCATGCAAAGCATGATGTCTATGCGTAAAATGCAGGAAGTTCAGCCTAAAATCGCGGCGTTGAGAGATCGATATAAAAATGAACCGGAGAAATTGAACAAGGAAATGATGGAGATTTACCGTCGAGAAAAGATCAATCCCTTTGGTGGATGCCTGCCATTTTTAATACAGATGCCATTTTTTATGGCCTTGTATCAAATATTGTGGCGTGCTCAATATTTTCAGGGTCAGGGATTCTTGTGGATCAAAGATTTATCCCAACCGGACCGCCTAATAATTTTCCCTTTTTATTTGCCTTTATTAGGTAATGAGTTTAATATATTACCAATCTTAACAGGCGGTGTCATGTTCCTGCAACAGAAAATATCAAGCAAGAGCATGACGGTAATGGATGAACAACAAGCTATGCAACAGAAGATGATGATGTATATTTTGCCGGTAATGATGACCTGTATGTTTTATCGGTTTGCCAGTTCCTGGGCGATATATTTCTTGGTTTTTTATATTCTTTCAACAGCAACACAATGGAAAATAGCGCATGGTTATCAAATCAGAAGCCAGCGAGTTTGAAGGCAATACCGTCGACGAGGCTATTAATAAGGCTGTTTTAAATCTCGGCGTTCCTAAAAATCAGCTAGATATTAAAATTGTCTGTGAAGAGAAGCGCGGGCTTTTTGGTATGCAAGGGGCCAAATCTGCTAAAATTAAGGTGACTATCAAATAGGGCCGGTTTCACGTGAAACCGGGATTAAGGGCAAAAATGGCAAAAACGATCGCTGTTTGTAATCAAAAAGGCGGTACAGGCAAGACAACTACAACCATCAATTTAGCATCAGCCCTGGCTGTTTTAGGCAAAAAAATCCTTATTGTAGACATGGACCCCCAAGGCAATGCAAGCAGCGGGGTAGGGGTTAATAAGAATGAAATTAAAGAATCCTTATACGATGTGCTCATTCACCGCATTGCGATCACCCAAGGCCTGATTAAAACGGGCGTCAATAATTTAGACATCGTTCCCTGCAACATTAATCTGACCGGAGCAGAAATAGAGCTCGTCGGTGTTCTGTCCCGGGAAACCAGACTTAAAAAAGCGATAGAGACGATCAAAGAGGGGTATGATTTTATATTTATTGATTCTCCGCCGTCCTTAGGCCTGTTAACGCTCAATGCTTTAGTGGCCGCAGACTCCATTCTAGTTCCTATTCAGTGTGAATTTTATGCCCTTGAAGGCGTGTCCCAATTATTAAATACCATAGCTTTGGTTAAAGATGGTCTTAATCCGGATCTGCATATTGAAGGCGTTTTAATGACGATGGCAGATTTTAGGACTAATTTAACCAATGAAGTTATTAATGAAATCAAGAATTATTTTAAAGATAAAGTATATAAGTCAATCATTCCCAGGAACATACGTCTCAGTGAGGCGCCAAGTTTTGGCAAGCCGATCAATTTTTATGACAGCGCTTCGGTGGGGTCGATAAAGTATAAAGAATTGGCTGAAGAGTTCTTGTTGGCGAACGAATTTAGGAGAGGTTAGAATGGGGAAAAAAGTTTTAGGCAAAGGCTTGTCAGCGCTCATATCAAGTAAACCTTCTGAAAACACGCTTGATCAAGAAATTCCAAGCTTGGAAATTAATTCATCTGGTGGCATTGCGTACGTTAACATAATGTCCATTCTGGAGAATAGATTTCAGCCTAGACAGAATTATGATGAATCAAAATTAGCAGATTTAAAAGCATCAATTAAAGAAAAAGGCGTTTTACAGCCTATTTTAGTGCGGAAACATGAAGATGGATATGAAATCATAGCAGGAGAGAGGCGTTTAAGAGCGGCAAAAGCCGTTGGCTTAAAACAAGTTCCGGTCATCATCAAAAATGTTACTGATCGGGAAGCCCTGGTCTTGGCCTTAGTCGAGAACATACAGCGCGAAGAATTGAATGCCATTGAAGAAGCGCTTGGCTTTAAACGCCTGATGGAAGAATTTCAATTCA
>CAZABZ010000002.1:0-23578 GCA_964483535.1 uncultured Planctomycetales bacterium
GAGCGCAGGCTTTTGCGAGCACGCTGGGGAAACCCGAGGGCAGGACCCGATGATCTGCGTGAAACTGGATTCCCGCTTCCGCAGGAATTACAAAAAAATATCCTTGACAACATTTTCGTCTGCGGATATACTTCAGGTTCATTATTTTTGCCTGATTGATGTAAAAACTGCTGCAGGCGGCCAGATATGTTGCCCCTGTAGCTCAGTTGGTAGAGCACGTCCTTGGTAAGGACGAGGCCAGCGGTTCAATCCCGCTCGGGGGCTTCTTAAATAAACCAAATATCTTCTGTGACTCCGTAAAAGTTATAGGCGGAGGAGCGCAAGAACCGGGAATAAATATGCGCGAGCCAATTCATTTTCAATGCACTGAGTGCAATCGTATCAATTACAACAGCACCAAAGATAAAAAACAAAGTCCGGAACGTCTGGAGTTAAAGAAATTTTGCGCTTTTTGTCGTAAACGTACACCGCACAAAGAGACAAAAAAATAATAAGGCCTTTTGGAAAAACCTTACGAAGCCGAAGGAATTGGGCCTTTTAGGCCTGTAGCTCCAATTGGTAGAGCGACGGTCTCCAAAACCGTGCGTTGCAGGTTCGACTCCTGCCAGGCCTGCTGAGTTTTTATTGAAAGCAAAAACGAAGTCCTGCTAAAGGCAGGATGAAATATTGAGGTTAGTCAGAATGATTATCAAGATCCAAAAATTTATCGGCGAAGTTTTTGCGGAAATGAAAAAAGTTTCCTGGAGCACCCGCCGTGAGCTTGTGGATTCGACATTGATCGTTATTTTAAGTTCTTTTTTATTGGGCCTATTTGTGGGGATTATCGACTTCGCTTTTTCTAAAGGGGTCGCGGTAATTGTCAAATAATGATGAAATGGTATGTTATTCATACACAAACAGGGGCTGAAGAGCGCGCAAGAGCGGGGCTCGAAAGCCGCATTGCCACGACAGAATTAAAGCAATTTGTCGAGGAAGTTGTTGTCCCTACTGAGCAGGTTTCCGAAGTGCGCGGGGGAAAGAAACGCATCACCGCGCGTAAGTTTTTTCCGGGCTACCTTTTGATCAAAATGGAAATGACCAAGGAAAGCTGGTATTTGGTCAAAACGACACCGGGAATTACCGGTTTTATTGGACCGGGGAGACAGCCTCAACCCTTGACGGATATTGAAGTGGATAATATTCTCAAGCGTACGCAGGAAACCGAGTCCAAGCCTTCCCCGAAGATTGTCTTTGAGGTCGGCGAGGCGATTCGCATCGGGCAGGGCCCTTTCGCGAATTTCAATGGTTCCGTGATGGAAGTTTATCCGGATCGAGGCAAACTAAAGGTCAGCGTGTCTATTTTTGGGCGTTCCACCCTCGTGGAGCTCGAATATTGGCAAGTAGAGAAGATCTAAATTTTTAAAGGATTTTAAAAATGGCAAAAGAAGCTGTCGCACAAATTAAATTATACGTTCCTGCCGGTCAGGCAAACCCCGCACCTCCGGTTGGTCCGGCGTTAGGTCAGCATGGTGTTAACATCATGATGTTTTGCAAGACCTTTAATGATAAGACCAAGGGGAAAGATCCTCTGCCTTTGCCGGTTGTCATTACGGTTTATAAGGATAAATCATTTGATTTTATCATCAAAACACCCCCGACTTCGGCATTGATCAAAAAGAGCGCTAAATTAGCGAAAGCCTCCGGCACTGCAGGCAAGGAAGTTATTGGCTCTTTGACAGGCAAGCAAGTCGAGGAGATCGCTAAAATGAAAATGGATGATTTAAATACCATCGATATGAAGGAGGCGATTGCTACGATCGCCGGCACAGCCCGTTCCATGGGCATAGAGGTTAAAGGATAAAGTTATGTCCAGACTCAGTAAAAGAATGAAAGAAGCGCATAAGGCCATTGGTACCATCGAACATCCTGTGTCATTACAGGAAGCGGTTGATCGTTTGGCCCGTGCCCCCAAAGTAAAATTTGATGAAACCGTCGAACTGCATTTCAATCTTAATTTAGATTTGAAAGCTTCAGATCAGGGTGTTCGCGGCACAGTCGTTCTTCCGCACGGCATTGGTAAAAAAGTGCGCGTTGCCGCCTTCTGCAAAGGTGATGCCGCGGCAAAGGCCCAGGCCGCAGGGGCGGATTATGTGGGAGATAATGATCTCATTGAGAAAGTCATCGGCGGATTTATGGATTTTGACGTGGTGGTTGCCGCTCCCGATATGATGCGCGATTTAAGCAAACTTGGTAAGGTGCTTGGCCCCCGCGGGCTTATGCCTACACCCAAGGCCGGCACTGTCACTGCGGATGTGGAACGCGCTATTAGGGAAGTCAAAGCCGGCCGTGTCGAGTTTAAGTCTGACAAGCAGGGGGGCATTCATTTAGGGATCGGCAAACGATCTTTCGCGGAAAATAAGCTTGTGGAAAATGCCCAGCATGTCATTGAAGCTGTCAATCATGCTAAACCCTCGGCGGTTAAAGGTAATTTAATTAAAAGTCTGGCCCTGGCAACAACGATGGGGCCGGGAGTCAAGGTGATGCTATGATGAAAGTCAACGACGACCAAAAAAGCGGCCGCTCAAGCCTTTTGATGAAGGTAGGAGCTCTTTATCGTCAACGGATGGTTGATTCCGTCAAGGAAGGGGTTTCAAAGAAATCGAGCACTTTTGTGGTTTCTTATCGCGGGATTCCTTCTGCTAAAATAAACACACTGCGGAAAGATTTGAAGCGCAAAAAAGCCGAAGTCTTGGTTTCTAAAACATCAGTGGCGCTCATCGCCCTTAAAGAGGCTAAGTATGAAGATTTGGCCGGCCGTATTGAAGGCCAGATGGCGTTGATCTTAAGCAATGCCGATGCGTCTGAAGTTTCTAAGGTTCTTGTTAAATTTGCCCAAGATTACGCAGGGTTCATCGTTCGCGGGGGAATGCTTGATGGGGCTTTCTTGACGGATGATCAGGTCAGGACGCTTTCTTGTCTGCCGTCGCGTGAAGTACTCTTGGCAAAATTCTTAGGCACCTTGTCCGCTCCAGCGACTCGTTTTGCCGGAGCGCTAAATGGTAAAACCCGTGATTTGATTTCAATTTTAAAACAGAAGGACCTAATTAAGGAGGGTAGTTAAGATGTCTGACACAGCCGTTAAAGAATTAGCCCCTAAACTTGAGGGGATTTACAAGGAAGTCACCGGCTTGACTGTCCTGGAATTAGCCGAGTTAGTTAAAGCCATGGAAAGCCGGCTTGGTATTTCAGCCGCGGCCCCCGTCGTTGCTGCTGGTGGAGCCGCCACCGCCGCTGCCGCACCTGCCGAGGAAAAAACATCCTTTGATGTCATTTTGAAGGAAGTTGATCCTGCCAAAAAGATCGGCGTCATCAAAGAAGTGCGTGCGGTAACCAACTTAGGTCTTGCTGAAGCCAAAACATTGGTCGAATCAGCACCTAAGACCATCAAGGAATCTGTTCCCAAAGCCGAAGCTGAAGATCTCAAGAAGAAAATCGAAGCTGCCGGTGGGAAAGTTGAGCTCAAGTAACACATTGAATTTAACCTAAACCCCCGTTTTTTCGCTTTGCTTTAGCAATCAAGCCAAGCGATCAGGGGTCTTTGATGGGAATATATGGAAAAACTAAAAGTCAAAGATTTTAGTAAGTTCCAGGATAATTTCGAGCTGCCCAAGCTGCTCGATATTCAAACCCTTTCTTATGAAGAATTCCTGCAAAGGAATGTGCCTGCTGATAAGCGCAAGGACCAAGGGTTAGAGGAAGTCTTCCGCGAAGTTTTCCCTCTGGAAAGCTATGACGCGCAGATCCGCCTGGAATATATCGGTTATAATATCGGCAAAGAAAAATATTCCCGCTACGAGTGTCAGCGCCGGGGTATGACCTATGCCGCTCCCTTGAAAGTTAAGTTACGTCTGATCACCCCGGTGGATATCAAAGAGCAGGAAGTGTATTTTGGAGATTTCCCTCTCATGACCGACACCGGCACCTTTATTATCAACGGTGATGAGCGTGTGGTTGTCTCTCAAATCCAGCGTCCGCCGGGTGTTTCTTTTGAAGAGGAAACGCATCCGACCGGTAAAAGCATTTATTACGGCCGTGTCATCCCGTCACGCGGGGCCTGGTTTGAGATCAAATATGATTTGAATGACGTGTTGATTGCTTATGTGGACCGCCGCCGTAATTTCCCGGCATCGCAAATTTTGCGCATCATGGGTCTTTCATCCTCCGATGATATGCAAAAAATGTTAGGCGATCGTTTTGATAAATTAAAAAATACTATCGAGAAAGACCACACGACCACCAAGGAAGAAGCTCTTTTGGATTTTTACCGCAAGATGCGTCCCACCGAGCCCGCGACCGTGGAAGTGGCTGAAACTTTATTTTTCCGTCTGTTCTTTGATCCCAAACGCTATGATCTTTCCAAGGTCGGCCGTCACATTGTCAACCGCAAATTAAATACCAGCGTGTCGATGGACAACCGTGTTTTGGACATTGGGACCGTTGTCTCGGTGATTAAATATTTGATCGCCCTGCGTGAAGGCACAGGGGAATGTGATGATATCGATCATTTGGGCAATCGCCGTATCAAATCCGTCGGTGAATTGATCCAAAATCAGGTGCGCATCGGTTTGGCGCGCCTGGAACGCTCTATCAAAGAACGTCTGGTTGTGATGAGTTCTTTTGAAAATTTGACCGTGCATCATTTGATCAATTCCCGTTTGTTCTCCAATCAGATCCAGGATTTCTTTGCCCGCAGCCAGCTGTCGCAATTTATGGACCAGGTCAACCCGCTTTCCGAGATGACCCACAAGCGCCGTATGTCAGCCTTGGGCCCCGGGGGCTTAAGCCGTGAGCGCGCCGGTTTTGAAGTGCGCGACGTGCATCCGACCCATTATGGCCGCGTTTGTCCTATTGAAACGCCTGAAGGACCGAACATCGGTTTGATCGCGTCCTTGACCACCTGTGCCCGTGTCAATGAATTAGGCTTTATCGAAACACCTTACCGCAAAGTTGCCGATGGAAAAGTTTCAAGAAAAAGTGAATTCCTGACGGCGGATGTGGACCAGAATAAGTATATTGCGCAAGCTAATTCGCCGGTGGACCATGATGGTAAATTCACGGAAAGCTTGGTGTCCTGCCGTTATAAGGGAGATTTTCCAAGGGTCAAGCCGGATAAAATTGAATACATGGACGTGTCTCCCAAACAATTAGTTTCGGTGGCCGCGGCCTTGATCCCATTTTTGGAACACGATGACGCTAATCGTGCTTTGATGGGTTCTAACATGCAGCGTCAATCGGTGCCTTTGATGATACCGGAAGTCCCTTTGGTTGGTACCGGTATGGAAGAAAAAGTGGCCAGGGACTCAGGGGTAGTTGTATTGGCCCAAGAGGCCGGTACGGTCACTAAAGTTGACGGCCGTGAAATTGTCATCGGCAAGACGGCTTACTCTTTAAAGAATTTTCAACGTTCAAACGCCAATACCTGCGTGCATCAGCGTCCGCTTGTGAAGTTAGGCCAAAAGGTGGAAGCCGGCCAGACGATCGCGGATGGTATCGGCACCCAAAATGGCCGTTTGGCCTTGGGCCGTAATACCCTGGTGGCTTTCATGCCATGGCGCGGGTATAACTTCGAAGACGCTATTTTGATCAATGAACGCGTCGTGCGTGAAGATGCGTTCACCTCAATTCACATTGAGCGTTTTGAATGCGAATGTCGCGAAACCCGCCTGGGCAATGAAGAGATCACCCGGGACATCCCCAACGTCGCCGAAGAAGCTCTCAAGGATTTGACTGAAGAGGGCATTGTGCGCGTGGGCGCAGAAGTCAAGGCGACCGATATTCTTGTCGGTAAAGTCACGCCCAAAAGCGAAAAAGAACTTTCCCCGGAAGAACGCTTGTTGCGCGCGATTTTCGGCGAAAAAGCCGCGGATGTGCGCGATACGTCTTTAACACTGTCTCCCGGGATCGAAGGTTTTGTGGTCAACGTGGAAGTATTTCAGCGCAATGAGCGCGGCCGCAAATCCAAACAGGACAAAGCTAAAGAAGCTTTGGCTATCAATAAGATCAAAGAATATTATAAACAGGAAATTGACCTCATTATCCATGAAAAAGATGAGAAAGTGGCCAAATCCTTAGGGATAGATAAAAAACGTGTCGGTAAGTTGGAGCTTGATGATATTGAAGAAGGTACTGAAGGCCGTGAAATCATGTCCTTTTATATGGATAAAATTGCCGAGCTGACGGAAGAAGAACTCCAAGAGACCGATCGTATCCGTCGTGGTGATGAGCTTCCGGCCGGAGTGCTCAAGCGCGTGGTTGTTTATGTGGCCACCAAACGCAAATTGCAAGTCGGCGATAAAATGGCCGGCCGCCACGGTAATAAGGGTATCGTCTCGCGTATCATGCCGGAAGAGGACATGCCGTTTTTAGAAGACGGCCGTTCCGTGGATGTGGTCCTCAATCCTCTGGGCGTGCCTTCGCGTATGAACGTGGGCCAGCTTTTGGAAACTCATTTGGGTTGGGCCGCGAAAGTATTAGGATTCCATTGCGAAACCCCGGTTTTCAATGGCGCGACCGAGCTGGAGATCCGTGATTTGCTCAAAGAAGCGGGATTGCCTCAAGATGGCAAAGCCGTTGTCTTCGACGGGCATACCGGTCAGCCTTTTGAACAAAAAGTCACCGTTGGTTACATTTACATGCTTAAACTTAATCATCTGGTGGATGAGAAGATCCATGCCCGTTCCATTGGGCCGTATTCATTAGTGACTCAGCAGCCTTTGGGCGGTAAAGCGCATTTTGGCGGTCAGCGTTTCGGGGAAATGGAAGTTTGGGCCCTGGAAGCTTATGGTGCCGCCTTCACCTTGCAGGAGATGTTGACGGTCAAATCCGACGACGTTACAGGACGCAGTCGCATCTATGAAGCGATTGTCAAGGGGGAACAGGCGTTAAGTCCCGGGATCCCGGAATCTTTTAACGTTTTGGTTAAAGAATTGCAAGGGCTTTGTTTGGATATACGCATGGAGAAAGCTCAAGTTGAAGGTGAACAAAAGGAAGAAGTCCCATCTCCTAATAAGGAGTAGATGAAATAGCACGTTTCTAGAATCAAATTTATTAAATTTGAGGAAGAACCCAAATGAGCAAAATCGATATAACAAAGCAAGATCGCATTACGATCCGCATTGCTTCACCTGAAGTGATCATGTCCTGGTCCAAAGGCCCCATTAAAAAAGCGGAAACTTTGAACTACCGGACCTTGAAGCCTGAAAAGGACGGTCTTTTTTGCGAGAAGATTTTCGGGCCCATGCGCGATTGGGAATGTAATTGCGGAAAATATAAAGGCATTAAATTCAAAGGCATCACCTGCGACCGTTGCGGTGTTTTGGTGACCCGCTCTTCCGTGCGCCGTGAGCGCATGGCGCATATTGATCTGGCCTGTCCGGTGACCCATATCTGGTTTTATAAAGCGGTCCCGTCACGTTTGGCGGCCCTGATGCAGGTGAGCTTGCGTGATTTGGAAAAATTGATTTATTATGAAGAATACGTGGTCATTGATCCGGGGACGACCCCTTTAAAGAAAAAGCAATTCTTTTCCGAGGATGAATACCAGGAAGCCGTGCTCAAGTATGGTGGCGCGTTTAAGGCCAGGATCGGCGCGGATGCCGTGCGTGAAATGCTCAAAGAATTGGACATGGCCGTATTGTGCAAGAAATTACGCAAGGACCTCTCGGAAGCTAATCCCAACGGGACTAATTTTAAGAAATTAGCCAAGACCCTTAAGATCGCCGAAGATTTCAGGGCCTCGGGGAACAGTCCCGAATGGATGGTTTTGGATGTTCTGCCGGTGATCCCTCCGGATTTACGTCCGTTGGTCCCGCTTGAGGGCGGTCGTTTTGCCACCTCTGATCTCAATGATTTATACCGCCGGGTCATCAACCGTAACAATCGTCTCAAAAAGTTGATTGATCTCAACGCGCCGGAAATCATCGTCCGCAATGAAAAGCGCATGTTGCAGGAAGCGGTGGATGCCCTGTTGGACAATGGCCGTCATGGCCGTCCGGTTTTAGGTTCAGGAAACCGTCCTTTGAAGTCCCTGTCGGACATGCTTAAAGGCAAACAAGGCCGTTTCCGCATGAACCTTTTAGGTAAACGTGTTGATTATTCCGGCCGTTCAGTCATCGTCGTCGGTCCTGAATTAAAATTGCATCAATGCGGTCTGCCCAAGAAAATGGCGCTGGAATTATTCGAGCCTTTCATCATCCGTAAATTACGCGAGAAGGGCTTTGTGCATACGATCAAGGGCGCGAAAAGGATGGTGGAGCGCGCCAAGATTGAGGTCTGGGATATTTTGGATGAGGTCATCCAGGACCATCCGGTGATGTTAAACCGCGCCCCGACTCTGCACCGTTTGTCCGTTCAGGCTTTTCAGCCGGTATTGATCGAAGGGAAAGCCATTAAATTGCATCCGTTGGTTTGTACCGCCTTTAACGCGGATTTCGACGGGGACCAGATGGCGGTACATGTGCCGCTTTCTCTGGAAGCTCAGATCGAATGCCGTTTGCAGTTATTGTCCGTCAACAATTTGTTTTCTCCGGCGGACGGACGTCCCATTGTTTCTCCCACGCAGGACATTGTTCTTGGCCTTTATTACCTGACCAAGGACCGTCCGGGGGCTATTGGCGAAGGTCATTTATTTGGCTCCATTGATGAAGTCAAGGTGGCGTATGCGGATGGCTATGTGCAATTGCATGCGCTGATCAAATTACGTTTGCTGACACCTGTCTGGGGCCAGGAAAACCCTTCCATGATCATTAAGTCTCCGGATAAAGGCAATCCTAAAAAAGAACTGCCGGCTTCGGGTAACACGTCCAGGATCATTGAAACCACTGTTGGCCGCGTGTTCTTTAATGAAGTTTTGCCGCAAGATTATGGTTTTGTTAATGACTTGCTCGACAAAAAACGCATTGGTTCCGTGATCGCGGATTGTTATAAACGTTTCGGCCCTCACCGCACGGTGAAACTGCTGGATGATGTGAAAACTTTAGGTTTCATCAGGGCCACTGAAGCGGGTATTTCCATTGCTATGTCGGATTTGACTATTCCTGAGGACAAACCCCGGATCATCGCCAATGCCAAGCAGGAAGTCTCCAAGGTGGATGATCAATACCGTAAAGGTATTATCACCGGTCGTGAACGGTACAATAAAGTCATCGATATCTGGACCCATACGACGGAAATCTTGTCAGACTTGGTCTTTAAGAAAATGGACCAGTTTAATCCGGTTTATATCATGGCTGATTCCGGCGCTCGTGGTTCCAAATTGCAGATCCGCCAGCTTTCAGGTATGCGCGGGTTGATGGCCAAGCCATCAGGCGAGATCATTGAGAACCCTATTATAGCTTCTTTCCGTGAAGGTTTAACGGTTTTGGAATATTTTATCTCCACCCATGGTGCCCGTAAAGGGTTGGCGGACACGGCGCTTAAGACCGCGGACGCCGGATATTTGACCCGCCGTTTGGTAGACGTGGCCCAAGAGATGGTCGTCAATATCGAGGACTGCGGCACTGTCAACGGTATTACGGTCGCTGCTATTACTGAAGGTGATGAGCTGGTGGTGTCTCTCAAAGAGCGGATCATCGGTCGTGTGGCTTTGGACAATATTTTGGACGTGGTCACGGACCAGCAGGTTGTTGCTGCCGGCGAGGAGATTACTGAAGAGAAAGCTGATTTGATTGAGCAATTAGGTGTTGAAAAAGTGCGTATCCGTTCAGTGTTGACTTGCGAGGCAGGGGTCGGCACTTGTGTCAAATGTTATGGCCGTAATTTAGCCACTCATCGCATCGTTGAGATCGGTGAAGCGGTTGGCACCATCGCGGCCCAAAGTATCGGCGAGCCCGGCACACAGTTGACCATGCGTACTTTCCACATCGGTGGTACGGCATCCCGGACCATTGAACAGTCCTTTATCAAGATCAAGCAGGACGGTGTTCTTAAATACCACACCTTACGCGTGGTTGCCCGTGGCAAAGAATTCATTGTCTTAAACCGCAACGGTTCGGTAAGCATCAACAACGAGTACGGTCGCGAGTTTGAGCGTCATCTTTTGCCGCAAGGAACGGCATTGGCTTTTGCCGACGGACAAAAAGTAGCTAAAGGTGCGGTGGTGGCGACATGGGACCCGTATACCATTCCCATTATCACCGAGGCGCAGGGTCGTGTTTCTTTTGAAGATTTGATCGAAGGGACAACCTATCAGCGCGAAGAAAATCCCGTCACAGGGGTTGTTGAGCGTGTCGTTGTCGATCATAAACAAGAATTTCATCCGCAAATTATCATCAGCGATGGGAAGGGCGAAATTGTAGGGATTTATTCGATCCCCACAGGTGCGCATATTCTCGTTAATGACAAGGACAATATCGCGGCGGGCGAGTTGATCGCCAAGATCCCGCGCAGCGCTTCCAAGACCCGTGACATCACCGGTGGTTTGCCTCGCGTTGCCGAGCTCTTTGAAGCGCGCCGTCCCAAAGATCCGGCGGTCATTGCTGAGATCGACGGTATTTGTGAATTCGGCGAAGATAAAAAGGGACTGCGTTCCATCGTTGTTAAAAGTGCCACCGGTACCGTCAAGGAATATACTATTCCTCACGGCAAGCATCCCAATGTTTACAAGGGGGACCATGTTTTTGCCGGCCAACAGTTGACCGACGGGCCAGTTGTCCCGCAAGATATTTTACGCGTTTGCGGGGACAAGGTCTTGCAGGAATATTTATTAAACGAAGTCCAGGAAGTTTATCGTCTGCAGGGTGTGCGTATCAATGATAAGCATATCGAAATTATCATCGCGCAAATGTTGAAAAAAGTGCGCATCGATGATTCGGGTGATACTGGATTTTTAGTGGGCGATCAGGTTGATCGCACGATCTTCAAAAAGGCCAATGAGGCCATACTTAAGAAAAAGGGTAAGCCCGCAAAAGGAACGCCGTTATTGTTGGGGATCACAAAGGTCTCTTTGACGACGGAGAGTTTTATTTCCGCGGCAAGCTTTCAAGAAACAACAAGGGTCTTGACAGAGGCGGCCGCATCTGGTAAAGTTGACCTCTTGCGCGGGCTTAAAGAAAACGTTATTGTCGGGCATTTGATTCCGGCAGGCACGGGCATGAAAGAATACAATCAAGTGGAAATGGTAAAATATGCCAACGATATCACAGTTAATCAGACACCGCAGACAGCTGAAAATAAAGCGTAGTAAGTCTCCGGCTTTGACATCATGCCCGCAACGCCGAGGGGTGTGTTTGCAAGTCAAGACCATGACGCCCAAGAAACCTAATTCAGCGTTACGTAAAATCGCGCGTGTGCGTCTTTCAAATAAAGTGGAGGTCACTTCCT
The DNA here is from genome assembly GCA_964483535.1 of uncultured Planctomycetales bacterium. GTDB lineage: Bacteria > Omnitrophota > Gorgyraeia > Zapsychrales > Fredricksoniimonadaceae > JABDGZ01. The sequence goes on from CAZABZ010000002.1 coordinate 11,359, forward strand.
ATATACCGGGGGAAGGGCACAATTTGCAGGAACACTCCATTGTGCTGGTGCGCGGCGGGCGTGTTAAGGATTTGCCGGGCGTGCGTTATCACATTGTGCGCGGCACTCTGGACACTTCCGGGGTAGCGGACCGTAAAAAATCCCGTTCCAAGTATGGGTCTAAAAGAGGTAAGAAATGAGAAGGCGTCGGGCAGAAAAAAGAAAAGTAGTCGGTGATCCTAAATATAACAGCGACCTGGTTTCGCGTTTCATCTCCATTTTGATGGTGGATGGCAAAAAGACCGTTGCTGAAAACATCATCTATAACGCTCTGGATATCCTTAAGGAAAAGACACAGGAAGAAAGTCCCGTCAAAGCCTTAAACAAGGCTGTTGACAATGTGCGTCCACGCCTGGAAGTCAAAAGCCGCCGGGTGGGCGGTGCGACCTATCAGGTGCCGACGGATGTTATACCGGCGCGCGGAATGTCTTTGGCCATGCGCTGGATCCGCGATTATGCCCGCAACAAAAAGGGTAAGCCCATGGAAATTAAGTTAGCCGAAGAGCTTTTGGCGGCTTATAAGTCCGAAGGTCCTGCCATTAAAAAGCGTGATGAAACTCATAAGATGGCTGAGGCCAACCGCGCCTTCAGTCATTTAAGATGGTAAAAAACACTTATGGCATCCGCTAATACAATCCCTCTACATATGTTTCGCAATATCGGAATAATCGCGCATATCGACGCGGGTAAAACCACGACGACTGAGCGCATTTTGTATTACACCGGTGAAATTCATAGAATGGGTAATATTGATGACGGTAACACCACCATGGATTGGATGCCCCAGGAGCAGGAGCGCGGCATTACCATTACTTCGGCGGCCATCACTTCTTTTTGGCGGGACCATCGTATCAATATCATCGACACCCCCGGCCACGTGGATTTTACCATCGAAGTCGAGCGTTCCCTGAAAGTTTTGGACGGCGCTGTCATTGTTTTATGCGCTTGTTCCGGCGTTCAGCCGCAAACCGAGACTGTTTATCGTCAAGCGGATAAATATAATGTCCCTCGCATTGCCTTTATCAATAAGATTGACCGTATGGGCGCGGATTTCGACCGTGTCATTGGTGAGATGCACGACCGTTTTGGCGCCAATGCCGCGGGTATTGTTTATAATGACGGGGCAGAAGACAGCTTCAAAGGTTTGATAGATGTCATCAATGGGCAATATATCAAGTACAAGGATGTAGACGGTATGGAATTTGACCGGTTGCCTTTACCCGAAGAATTTAAAGAAAGAACTGCCAAGTATCGTCACATATTGGTGGAACGTTTGGCTGAAGTCGACGATGAAATGGCTGATATGTTTTTAAACGGCAAAGATCCCAGCAAAGAGCAGTTGATGAAAGCCATACGCCGCACGGTCATTGCCTGTAAATTTGTCCCCGTCCTTACGGGCACGTCCTTAAGAAACAGGGGCGTACAGATGTTATTAGATGCTGTTGTTGATTTTTTACCTTCCCCGTTAGATATCCCTCCCAAGAGGGGCTATAATCCCGATAATAAAGAAGAAGTGATTATCCGCAAAGTTGATGATAATGAATCCCCGATGGGCCTGGTGTTTAAAATCGCCTCTGATCCTTATGTGGGCAAAATTTTCTTTACTCGTGTTTATACCGGCAGATTTTTACAGGGGCAATCGTATTTGAATTCATCCAATGGCAAGAAAGAAAAAATTTCTAAGATAGTCGTTATGCATTCTAACAAGCAGGAAAATGTTTCTTCTGCTTCCTCCGGTGAAATTGTGGCTTTTGTCGGTTTGAAAGAAAGCAAATCCGGGGACACGCTGTGCGCTGAAGACAACCCGGTTGTTTTGGAAGGATTGAAACCTCCGGAGGCGGTTGTATCTTTGGCCATTGAACCCAAGACCAAGGCGGACCAGGATAAAATGGGCATGGTGTTGCGCAAATTCTTAGACGAAGATCCTTCATTGCGCGTTAAATTTGATCATGAAACATCCCAGACGATTATCTCCGGGATGGGCGAGTTGCATTTGGAAATCATCGTCGACCGCATGAAGCGTGAAAATAATTTGGATGCCAACGTTGGCCGTCCGGAAGTTGCTTACAAGGAAGCGATTACTAAGAAAGTTAATAATGTTGTCGGTAAATATATTCAGCAAAGCGGCGGTCGTGGTAAATACGGTCATGTGGTCATTGATGTTGAACCTGGTGAACCGGGCTCCGGTTATGTCTTTGTCGACAAGATCAAGGGTGGCGCTATCCCTCGTGAATTTATCAAACCCGTCAAGGAAGGCATTGAAATAGGTTGTCAGAACGGTGTTTTGGCGGGGTATCCGGTCACGGACTTTATAGTCACCCTGGTAGACGGTTCTTATCATGATGTGGACTCTGATGAAATTTCCTTCCAATTAGCGGCAAAGTATGCTATAAAGGAAGCTTTCCGGAAGGCTGGTTCTGTGTTTATGGAACCGATCATGAAGTTGGAAATTGTGGTGCCCGAAGATTATTGGGGCAATGTGACCGGCAATTTGATGCAACGCCGTGCGCAAATCAAGGAAACCGGAAATCGGGGCAAACTCAAGACCGCCCTGGTCGATGTTCCCTTGGCTGAAATGTTTGGCTACGCGAATGCGCTGCGGTCTCTCACGCAGGGACGCGCATCATTCTCTATGGAACCTTCGTTTTACGCGCAGGTTCCAAACAGCATTGCCGAGAAAATTATCGGCTCCCGTCAGGATTTCGTTGCTAAAGTCAACTGATGTGGTTGTCATTCCCAAATGTTTTTATTGGGAATCTTTTATAAAAATTTTGGGATGAATTATATTACGGACCCCGATCAATACATTCGGGGATGACCCCGATACGGAAAACCCGGGGGTCAATTAAACGGAGGATAGGGCCATGGCAAAAGAAAAATTTCAACGTAATAAACCGCACTTGAACATCGGGACCATCGGTCACGTTGACCATGGGAAAACCACATTGTCGGCGGCTATTACCACTGTATTAAGTAATAAAGGTCTGGCCCAGGCGAGAGCCTACGATTCTATCGACAATGCTCCGGAAGAAAAAGAGCGCGGCGTTACGATCAATATCTCGCATTTGGAATATGAAACTGAAACCCGTCATTATGCCCACATTGACTGCCCGGGCCATGCGGATTATATCAAGAACATGATCACCGGTGCCGCCCAGATGGACGGGGCTATCTTGGTGGTCTCTGCCGCTGACGGCCCGATGCCGCAAACCCGCGAGCACATCCTTTTGGCCCGTCAGGTCAACGTCCCGCGCATCGTTGTTTTCATGAACAAATGCGATCAGGTCCAGGACAAGGAATTATTGGAATTAGTCGAGTTGGAAGTACGGGACCTTTTGACCAAATATAAATTCGACGGGGAAAATACCCCTATCATCAAGGGCAGCGCTTTGGATGCTTTGAATAATCCTAAAGATTTTGAAGGCAAAGCCAAGCCGATCCTTGATTTGATGAAAGCGGTCGATGAGTATATTCCTCAACCCGTGCGTGAGTTGGACAAACCCTTCTCGATGGCCGTGGAAGACGTTTTCTCCATCTCCGGTCGCGGCACAGTGGCCACCGGCCGTATTGAACGCGGTCGCATCAAAATCGGCGAAGAAGTTGAAGTCGTCGGTTTGCGCCCGGCTGTTTCCAAGACGGTTGTCACCGGTGTTGAGATGTTCCGCAAGGAATTGGATGAAGGTCAGGCGGGTGATAACGTCGGGTTGCTTTTACGCGGCGCGGACAAAGACAATATGGAACGCGGCATGGTTTTGGCCGTTCCAGGCAGCATCAAACCGCATACCAAATTCAAAGCCTCGGTTTACATTTTGACCAAAGAAGAAGGCGGACGTCATACCCCATTTTTTAAGGGATACCGTCCGCAATTTTATTTCCGTACCACCGACGTGACAGGGACCGCCGAATTACCAGCGGGTGTTGAGATGTGCATGCCGGGGGACAACGTAGTTTTGGAAGTTGAGCTTATCACACCGGTCGCCATGGAGAAGGAATTACGCTTCGCCATCCGCGAAGGCGGAAAGACTGTCGGTGCAGGTGTTATCTCGGAGATCATCAAGTAATGCAAAAAATACGTATAAAACTAAAAGCGTTTGATCACCGGTTAATTGACCAAAGCACTCAGGAAATTGTGGATACTGCTATCCGTACCGGGGCCCAAGTTTTGGGGCCGGTGCCATTACCCACCAGAAAAGAGTTGTATACGGTCTTGCGTTCGCCGGTTATCGATAAAAAATCTCGTGAACAATTTCAATTAGCGACGCATAAGCGTCTTATTGATTTAGTCAACCCCACTTCCAAAACAGTGGAAGCCTTGCGCAAATTGAATTTGCCGGCCGGGGTGGATGTTGAGATTAAACAGTAAGAGAATGGAGTCTTTAATGATTCGCGGTATTATGGGCAAAAAAATAGGGATGACCCAGATTTTCGACACAGAAGGCAATATCACGCCTGTGACAGTTGTCGAAGCGGGCCCTTGCACGGTTTTGGGTTTAAAAGATAAACCTTCCTGCGCTACAAAGCGTGGCGGGTCTATCCAGTTTTGTGCTGGGAAGGTCATATTAGGTTATGAACCAATCAAAGAAACCCGATTGAAAAAGCCGGTTTTGGGATATTTTAAAAAGATCGGGATGACTCCTTTGAAGCATGTTAAGGAATTTGAATCCGCTGACAATAAAGATTATAAAATCGGTGACCAGCTTAAGGCGGACCTTTTTAAAGCCGGTGATTTCGTGGATGTGACCGGAACGTCTATCGGTAAAGGGTTTCAAGGAGGGATGGTCCGCTGGAATTGGAATGGCGGTCCCGCGGCGCATGGTTCCATGCATCACCGCCGGGTTGGTTCCATTGGTTCGAGCTCGGACCCTTCCCGCGTTTATAAGGGACAGCATATGCCCGGTCATATGGGTATGGACACGGTGACCGTGCAGAGTTTGCGTGTCATGCGTGTGGATGCTGATCAGAATTTGATCCTTGTTAAAGGCGCTGTTCCAGGCCACAAGAATGGGGTCGTGGTCATTAATAAATCGAAAAAGAGGGCTTTTTGCTCATTGGAAGCAAAGAAAGAAGCGCCAGCAGCGGGCAAAAAGAACCCTATGAAACAAAGCAAGGCTACGGCTGGTAAGACAACAGCTAAAAAATGATTGTCGGATTTGCGATAGTATAAAAGGGAAAGTATTATGCCGGAATTAAATGTAGTTGATGTCAAAGGGAAAAAAGCCGCGAGCATAGAGCTGCCTAAAGAGCAGTTTGGTGTCCACGTGCATGATGCTGTCATTCATCAGGCGGTCGTGATGTATAACGCCAATCAACGTCAGGGCACGGTTTCCACTAAGACCCGTTCTGAGGTTTCCGGCGGCGGTAAAAAACCATGGGCCCAAAAGGGCACCGGCCGCGCCCGTCAGGGATCGACCCGTTCTCCGTTGTGGAAAAAAGGCGGTATCGCTTTCGGTCCCAGGCCTCGTGATTTCGGGTATAGCGTTTCAAGAAAAACGCGTGTGGCAGCTTTGCGTGAAAGCTTGAATGCCAAATTTTTAGGCAACAATCTTTTGTGTGTTGATAATTTAGAAGTACTCTCAGGCAAGACCAAAGATTTCGAGGCCATTCTTAAATGTTTAAAGGTCGAAGGCCGTATTTTGGCGGTGCTCGACGGTACCAATGAAAAAACTTTGTTAGCTTCACGCAATATCGCGCGTTTGACCCTGGTGCGCGCGGTTGATGCTAACGCGTTGGATATTATGAATAATAAAAATGTGTTGGTGACTAAAGAAGCTTTAAAAACTTTATTAAAGAGAATCCAATAAAATGATCACTTGCTACGATATTGTCAAAGCCATGGTACGGTCTGAAAAGGGCAGTACTTTGGAAAAAGAACGTAAATACCTCTTTCGCGTGGCCACGGTGGCTACCAAAGTCGACGTCAAGCGTGCGGTCGAGGAGATTTATAAGGTCAAGGTTGATGCTGTTAATACCGCCAATGTTCCCGGAAAGCTTAAGCGCGTGCGCGCTCGTGCCGGATACACGACGGGTTGGAAAAAAGCCATAGTTTCTCTTAAAGAAGGACAAAAAATCGAAGGATAGGTATTACGATGGGAATTAAACGATTCAGACCATACACAAACGGTGTTCGTCATGCGGCCCTGCCGGATTTCAGCGAACTGACCAAGGGCAAACCGGAAAAATCTTTATTGACGCCTTTAAAGAGTTCGGGCGGCCGTAATTCTTATGGCCGTATCACCTCGCGTCACCGTGGGGCAGGGCATAAGCGCATGTATCGCCTTATTGATTTCAAGCGCACGCGTCTCGATGATCCAGCCGAAGTTTTGGGCATTGAATATGATCCTAACCGCACTTGTCGTATAGCGTTGATCCAGTACAAGAGCGATAAAAGCAAATCTTATATTTTGGCGCCTGTTGATCTGCGGGTCGGCCAGGTGATTGTCAGCACCAATAATGCCGACGTGGACATGTTGGCTGGTAATTGCCTGCCGCTGCGTAAGATCCCGCTTGGGTGCGGCATCCATAATATTGAATTAAAGCCGGGTAATGGAGGCCAGTTAGCGCGCAGTGCCGGCACATCCGCGCAGTTAATTGCTAAAGAAGGCAACATTGCTCATTTACGCCTGCCTTCCAGTGAAGTGCGCAAGGTATCTATCGATTGCCGTGCCACCATCGGACAGTTAAGCAATGTGGAAAATGAGACTGTTTCGATCGGTAAAGCCGGACGCAGCCGCTGGTTGGGGCGTCGTCCGCAGTCGCGCGGCGTGGTGATGAATCCAGTTGATCATCCACACGGCGGGGGTGAAGGTAAAGCGCCTCAAGGCAATCCTCATCCGGTCACTCCGTGGGGTAAACCGACAAAGGGCTATAAGACCCGTAGTCGCCGTAAATATTCTAATCAAATGATTGTCAGAAGGAGACAGAAGTAAAATGGGCCGTTCCGTAAAAAAAGGTGCGTACGTTGAAGAATCTTTAACACGCAGGTTCGATAAGGTCGTTCAAAGTGGCCAGCGCCAGCCGATCAAAACCTGGTCTCGCCGTTCCACGATTATCCCAAACTTCGTCGGTTATACGTTTGCCGTGCATGATGGCCGTAAACATATACCGGTGTTTGTGACGGAAAACATGGTGGGCATGAAGTTAGGCGATTTTGTCGCGACCCGTACCTTTAAAGCGCATGGTGGTGTTAAAGCCAAGAAAGCGATGCAGAAAAAATAAAAAGGCCCGATTGCTTTGATGTTGAAAGGTATATATGATTTCGATTGCTAGAGGTAAATATTTAAGAGTGTCTTCTATGAAAATGCGCCAGGTCTGTGACGCCATCCGCGGCAAAGATGTGCCGACCTCTCTGGCGATGTTGGCCCAAATCAACAAAGGCTCCAGCATTCTGGTTAAAAAAGTGCTTGATTCCGCGGTGAGCAATGCCAAGCAAAAAGGTTTGAGCGAAGAGCAGTTGTTTATCAAAGCTATCACCGCCAATCATGGCGGCGCCTGGAAACGTTTTCGTGCGGCCTCATTTGGCAGGGCAACCCCGATCTTACGTCGGACAACGCATTTAACAGTAGAATTAGATATTAAAACAAAATAGGAGATCATACAAGTGGGTCAAAAAGTTCATCCCTTAGCCTTAAGACTTGGATATACCAAAAATTGGCGCAGCCTTTGGTTTGCCCAGCGCCGTGAGTTTTCCGATAATGTTAAACAGGACTTTAAGATCCGCGCGTATATCCGTGAGAAATTTGAGCAGGCCGCGGTTTCCATGATCATCATTGAGCGTTTAGCCGAACAGGTCAAGGTGCGTATCCATACCGCGCGCCCCGGCGTTATCATCGGCCGTCGTGGTGCTGATATCGATCGTCTGCGCGCCGAGCTTAAAGAGATCACCAAGAAGGACATGGATAAAATTGTTATTGATATTCAAGAGATCAAAAATCCCAATGTCGATGCTCAATTAGTGGCCCAGGCCGTGGCTTTTCAGCTGCAAAAACGCGTTGCTTTCCGTAGGGCAATGAAGCGGGCCATTGAACAATCCCGCGCCGCCGGCGCTAAAGGCATCAAGATCCGTTGCGCCGGTCGTTTAGGCGGGGCTGAAATGGCCCGTACCGAGAAGTACCACGAAGGCAAGATCCCTTTACAGACCTTGCGCGCGGACATTGATTATGGTTTTGCCGAAGCCAAGACAACCTATGGTTTATTAGGGATCAAGGTTTGGATTTATAAGGGTGATGTGATCAAGGACCAGGAAGAAATTGAAGCCAAGGCAGCGGAGGCAGCAGCCGCTCAATCGCCTGCATCGCCGATAGCACCAGTCACACCGGTGGTGGCAGCTTAATTTGGGAGAGGATTTTAGTTTATGTTGTTAATGCCTAAGAGAGTTAAATACCGTAAAACCCAAAAAGGGAAATCCCGTGGTGTCGCAACCACCGGTGCCCGGATGCATTTTGGTGAATTCGGTTTGAAGGCCCTTGAAAACGGGTTTATTCCGGCGCGTCAGCTGGAAGCTTCCCGTGTCGTGGTGGCCCGTAAATTACGCGGTTCAGGAAAGTTATGGATCAATGCGTTCCCGCACAAATCCATCACCAAAAAGCCGGCGGAAACCCGTATGGGTAAAGGTAAAGGTGATTTGGACCATTGGGTAGCAGTGGTCAAGCGCGGTAAAGTCGTATTTGAATTAGGCGGCGTTCCGGAAGATTTCGCCAAACAGGTTTTGCGTTTAGTTGCTTTTAAGTTGTCGGTGAAAACAAAGTTTGTTATGCGCGGGAGCGTTTAATGAAAATCAAAGAATTAAGCGATTTAACTGAAGACGAATTGATCTCAAAAGAAAAACAGTTAAAAAAAGACCTGTTTGATATGGAATCTCATCGCCAGATGGGCCGCGTGGAGAAACCGGCCAGTTTTCGTAATTTAAGAAGGGACATTGCCCGTATTTTAACGGTCTTAAACGAAAGAAAAGCACATGGAAAATAGAGTTAATCGTCGTAGATTCTTAACGGCGGTGGTCGTTAGCGACAAAATGGACAAGACCCGTGTCGTACAGGTCCAAAAAGTCCATAAGCATGCTAAGTATGAAAAGCAAGTACGTAATATTGTTAAATACAAGGCGCATGATGAAAAAAATGCCGCCAAGACCGGCGATGTGGTGCGTATCATGGAAACGCGGCCTTTATCGAAAGACAAGCGTTGGATTATCAGTGAAATTGTAGGGTCGAAATAAAGGATTTGGTGCACTATGATACAGTTAAAGACAATTTTGGATGTGGCGGATAATACGGGTGCCCGCAAAGCTTCTTTGATCGGCGTTTTAAAAGCCAAGGGCAAGATGTGGGCCAAGGTCGGCGACATTGTTAGGGTCAACGTCAAAGAAAGCACTCCGGACGCCGTGGTTAAAAAAGGGAGCATGGCCAAGGGTATTATCGTGCGTACTAAAAAATCCATCCGCCGTCAAGATGGGACATACGTCCGCTTCGACTCAAATGCGGTGGTTATTATTGATGATGCGGGTAACCCCAAAGGCACACGCGTTTTCGGGCCCGTGGCGCGCGAGTTGCGCAATATGGATTACATGAAAATAATTTCTTTAGCACCTGAGGTGGTTTGACAAAAATCAAACCGCTCTGATCGAAGGATCCTATACTATGTTACGCATTAGAAAAGATGATACAGTGATGGTGATGGCGGGTAAGGACAAGGGGAAAACGGGTAAGGTCGTTCGTGTTATCCCTAAGGTCAACAAAGCGGTCATCGAAAATATCAACGTGGTTAAAAAATCTGTCAAAAAAAGCGATACCTATCCTCAAGGAGGATATGTTGAGCTGGAAAAGCCGGTGGCGTTAGCGAATTTGATGCTGGTGGACAAAAAGTCCAATAAGCCGACCCGTTTTATAGTTAAGGTTTTAAAAGACGGCTCTAAAGAGCGCATCGCCCTTGAGAGCGGCGAAACAATATAAGGAAGAGGTAACAAAAAGTGGCTGCCCGTTTATTAGAAAAATATCGTAAAGAAGTTGTTCCTCAAATGCAGGAAAAATTCAAGATCAAGAACCCCATGGCTGTCCCGCATTTGTCTAAAATTGTTGTTAATATGGGGGTGGGTGAGGCTGTCGGTGATGTCAAGCTTTTAGACCGTGCCGCTGAGAATTTGGCGACGATTACCGGCCAAAAGCCGACCGTCCGCCGTTCCAAGAAGGCAATCTCGAATTTCAAATTGCGTGAGAATTTACCCATCGGTTGCAAGGTGACGTTGCGCCGCGCGCGTATGTACGAATTTTTAGATCGTTTGGTGAATGTGTCCCTGCCGCGTATCCGTGACTTTAACGGGACTTCCCGCAAGGCCTTTGACCGCGGCGGTAATTATACGCTGGGCATTTCCGACCAGGGTATTTTTCCTGAGATCGACCCTGGCGCCAGGGATTATCGCATTCAAGGTATGGATATTTCTTTTGTGTTTGAGGGTGGCAATAAAGAACAAAATTTTGAGGTGTTACGTCTTTTAGGGATGCCGTTTGGTAAACAATAAAGTTAATTTAAGTTTGAAAAAGCAGTTTTAAAGAAGGAAACTGAAGAAATTATGGCAAAAAAAGGATTGATCAACAAATCTTTAGAAACTCCTAAATTCCCCGTGCGTCAGCATAATCGTTGCGGGTTGTGCGGTCGTCCGCGCGGCTATATGCGCCGTTTCGGCATATGCCGTATCTGTTTTAGAGAACTATCTTGGAAAGGTGAAATTCCAGGGGTAAAGAAAGCCAGTTGGTAATTTATCAAGGAAGGGAAAAAATAGCATGTCTGTTTCTGATCCGATCGCTGACACATTAACCATTTTGCGCAACGCCACCGGCGCGCGTAAAGAAACCGTCGAATTTCCGGCCTCCAAATTATTGGAACGCATGATGGCTATTTTTAAAAATGACGGTTACATTGAAGATTTCCGTTTATTGAAAGACAATAAGCAAGGCATTCTTAAAGTCTATTTAAAATACGAAAACACCAAGCCGTTGATCTTGGGATTAAAGCGCGTTTCCCGTCCGGGCCTGCGCGTGTATACGGACAATGACCGTATTCCCAGAGTGCTTAATGGTTTAGGCACGGCGGTGATTTCCAGTTCCAAGGGGTTAATTTCTGATCGTGAAGCTCGTAAGTTAAAAATTGGCGGGGAAGTACTCTGCTATATATGGTAGCGTAGGGCCGAAGCATACCAAGAAATAGGGAATATTATGTCAAGACTTGCAAAAAAACCGGTGGCATTACCCCAGAACGTTAAAATTTCTTTTGATAAAATCAACCTCCACGTGGAAGGGCCTAAGGGCAAATTGTCCATGGCTATTCCGTCGGATGTGGTTTTAGAGAACAAAGACAGCAAACTGTTTGTCAACCGTATCGCGGACACCAAGCAGGCTAAATCCAACCACGGCACCACCAAGCGATTGATTGAAAATATGTGCGTCGGTGTCAGTCATGGCCATAAACGGGACTTAGAGATCCAGGGTGTTGGTTTCCGTGCCGCGGTGCAGGGCAATAAATTAGTATTAAACATCGGATTTTCTCATCCGGTAGAATATGAATTTCCTAAAGACGTCAAGGTGACCGCGGCCAAGCCTACGGAAATTTCTGTCGAAGGTGTGGACAAAGCTTTGGTCGGTTTGGTGGCTGCTAAAATCCGCGGGTTTAAACCGCCGGAGCCTTACAAGGGCAAAGGTATCCGTTATGCCGGGGAAATTGTCAGACGCAAACAAGGTAAACAGGTGACTAAATAATATGTTAAACATCAAGGAACAACAAAGGATTTATCGTCATCAACGCGTTCGTAAGGTCTTAAGCGGAACAGCCCAGCGTCCACGCCTGTGCCTGCACCGGTCTTTGAACAATCTGCAGGCCCAAATCGTCGACGATTCAGCAGGCAAGGTCTTGATCGGGAAGTCGACTTTAGCCAAGGATGTGAAGTCAAAATTCAAATCCGGCGGCAATGTCGGCGCTGCAAGCGCTTTAGGAGAAGTTTTGGCGTCGGAGGCCATTAAAAAGGGGATTAAAAAAGTCGCGTTTGATCGCGGCGGATATCTTTACCACGGGCGTATTAAGGCGTTTGCCGAAGCCGCACGTCGTGCCGGATTGGAGTTTTAATCATTTATGAAAGACATTAAGAAAATCGACGAAAAAGAATTAGCTGTTAAAACCGCGGCCCAAGCTGAGCAAA
>CAZABZ010000003.1:0-696 GCA_964483535.1 uncultured Planctomycetales bacterium
TCAATGCTCTTGATTGACGTACTGCCATCGGTTCCCGGATCTTTTTCCTTTGGTTTGGTTACTCCATAGCCGGTACATTGGATCAAATCCACAACTCTCTTTAAATAGCCCTCAAACTCCTTTTTATCCGCCACGGTAAAGTCTTCCGGCTTATAATTGATCGTTACATCTTGACCTTTGGTGCTTTTAATCTTGAAAAATATTGGAATTGGTTTATCCATAACGTCCTTTCTAATCAATAAGGATTTGTCCTTTTGTTAACATCCATTGACATTCACTTGATGTTATTTGTCTTTCCGCACAAAAATTTTCAAACAATTCCTCGCTTGGTTCCAGCCGGACCGCATAAGTTTTGATATATGCCTTTCCGGATTGAAAATCTAAAACGATCAACTTATACATAAATTGTTTACTCATTTCTCAACACCTCCTTCCTTTAATATTCTTTCAATTACGGCATGGTTGCCGTCATACAATTCAGGGAAAAGCATGGTCTCCACCCCCTCTTTAGAGACATGCACAGCTCTTTGGATCTCGGCCCAAGGATTAAGTTGCTTTTCCTGAATAGTTTTCTTAATGATCTCAATGTTACCGACAAAATTAAACAAGGCATTGCCCTTCATGGTCCCGGAATAGTAAATGGATTTAGAATCAGTATCACAACTAAAATCAACATCACCTTCAAAAACCATCCCA
>CAZABZ010000003.1:706-23165 GCA_964483535.1 uncultured Planctomycetales bacterium
ATTTTTCAGGTGCGGAAACGTAGTCCCGTGACTTCAATACCACAACAAACAATTTTCTTTTCCCTTGTTCTTTATAAATAGGGTTCCCTTCTGCATCAAAATCAACAACAATGATCTGCTGTTTACAGGTCATGGCCATCCAATTGATCCGGAATAAGGTATACTTTTTCCCAACTTCAAATATTGGCTGTCCATTTTGGCCTCTATTTATTTCTTGAAGCATGTTCAATGTAGGGTTTGTCATATCAATTTCCTTTCGTTTTTATGCGCTTGATAAATTTCTCTAACAACAAGACAGATAAAAGCAGCTATCAAAGTAATAAGCATTTCTCCTGCCAACTTCAAGGAAGCTTGAAATATATAAAGAAAGTTATGCATCAATAAACTCCTTTCTTAATATTCACTGGTTAACATAAGGACTTCATTCTGGAGATAGACTGAGAAAGGCATGATATCTTCAGGGAAATCGGTATAATCCAAGTCCTGTTTAACTAAGACTGATTCATTACCGTCAGTACATTCGACATAGTAGAAATCGCCTTCTTTATGTAATGTCCATACTTGAAAGTCTTCATTTAAAGGCTGATAAGATGCAATAAGATCAATGAGCCAAAATGCACCAGCTGCTTCAGCTACATAGAAAATCCCATCGGTATATTTGATTTTCTTAGTCCAATGATGGAAATACCGGGTGGTGCCGGTGAACTGGCTTAAATCTGCTGTTGTGATTGTTGATTTCATTTATATCCTCCTTTTTGTTGTTTGTTATCAATTTACGGAAAAGTAGAAACACAAGAAGTGGCCTGTCAAGAAGTCCTGCAGGTGGAGTGCAACATTGAGGCATCCCCCAATGTTGCACGTCGGCCAGAAGGTTTTATTTCTGGCCGCCCCGAAGCCAATTCTTGACAGGACGTTGCTTGTTGTGTTTATAATTTGCCGTAGAAAGTGATAACTAACAAAAAGGAAGGATTGATTAAAATATCAAGTACAAAAGATTTAAAGCAGTTCACCGCACCCGCAACCAAAGAGGGAAGCTTGCCACTCCCCCCTTTGAAACACCTGATCATGTTTCTTTAACAAATTCAAGTGCCTCCTCTCGTAGTTTAAATTCAGAGTTGATTTCAACCCCAAAAGTCCATTGCCTCGCGGTAAGGACATCCTTAATCCCCGGGGGGACGCGCAGAGTGTAAAAGGCCTGCGTGCTTGGACATTTAACTTTTAAAAGGTTGATAGTTTTATCCCCATTGAATTTCTTATCATCTTCATTGGCAATACGAATATTAATCAATGAAAAATCGTTGATTTTATCTTCATCAAGGATTTCACCTTTTAATTCATTGATAATTCTATTTATGCCAATTTTTTCAATGAGAACAGCCCTGAGCTGGGCGTTTTTCTCTGAAACAACCCTATAAACATCAATTTCCTCGGGTTTGGCATCAGCTAAAATTTTTGGTACGCTGACACCGCGGATATAGACACATTCGATATAATTTTCAATCCAGACGCCTGACTTTTGTCTGTCTTTATATTGCCCTTGCCAGCGGACATTCCCTTTTTTATCAAACCATGTAAAGGAACAATCAATTTTTCTTTTAAAATTAGGCCCGTCTCGATAAAGGTTGAGTAATTTATTATTACTCCAATTCAGAAGAACACAATCATTCCATCTCCAGCCCCAGTTTAATTCTCCCTCATATTTCCCCCACAAGCTCCCATCAGGCCTATAAAACTCCCCTTTCTTTTGAGATTTCCTATATCGATACATAATTTTATTGTTAAACCAATAAACTTCTTCCCAGGCAAACCCGCCGTTGGTGTAACGTTTTTTAAAATGAATAATATTTACACCGAAGAGTTTCTTTTTATATTTTGAAACCCCTACCCTTGCGCGAACCGAGTAGTCGTTATATTTTTCTCTAGTAATCAGAGTTTTATTTTCCCATTCTTTAAATCCAACACCGGATTTAAAAATAGACCTGTGTTTATTCCCCCTCCCATCAACCCAAGATCGTTTTTCTTCGAGGTTCCCATCGGCTGATTTAAGGATGGTTATATCCTCACCTGAAGATGATTTAAGTTTAATTTCAACCTCTTGACCAGAATAATAACCATTTAAACCTTGTCTCAATCCAGTTAAAGATATGCTAGGCATAAGATATTCCTTTCTAATCTGCTACATACCGGTTAGATAACTCGTCATATTCTCTTTGTATGCGGACCTCAAAGAGTCCTTTATTAATCTTGATATGCCCATGCTCAGGATGAACAAGCGTGGTTTTTCCTGTTGATTGAACATATTTGGGCTCTGAATACCACTTGCGGGTATGAACCGTGCCTCCGATGACTTCGTGCTTGTGGCCGGTTATTTCGCCTTCGGCCAAAACAGAAGAACAAGCCTCTTCGTTCAGTTCTAAGGCATCATCAACTTTAATTAAGAGGACATCCCCTTGTCTGTAACTGATAGGATTTGACATATACGCTTTCCTTTCTTGATCAATCATGATCGATAATTAAAACATCAACGTTTTCGGGTTTTTGCGTACATTCCGCAACCCCGCCTTTGACTTCAATGATTACTACCGGTTTTTTCATGTTGCTCTTCCTCCTTTCTTTCTAAACGTCCTGTTTTCTTATCAAAATTAAAATGCAAGCCGTATCCCAAAACCAATTGGCAAAGCATCTTTCCATCAAACCAATGGCCGTCTTCGCCGTCACTTTCAACAATGAGTAATTCTTTGAGATGGGATTTAGCAATAATAAGAAAAGTAATAACTGCCAGATCGTAAGGTTTAAAAGCGGTTTTGCAGAATTCAAAATAAAGGCCTACTTCATCTTCACTGTTATAAACAGGAACATTGCCGTTGTAATAAGCAATCTTTTCGATAGGTTTACAGTCATCATTTAAAACACGCGGAAAATATACTGATTCATGGGAACAATCCCCACCGCACATGCGCTTATCAAGTTGAGCGCCGGCAAACCAAGAACCATTTTCAGCGTTTTCTTGAAAAGGAACAGCAACGCCGCCAGCGATTTTGCTGGGCCAGGTAATTCCCAATTCATGTTTTTCATGTCCGCATTTTTCACGTCCATTAAAACAAACTTCTTCAACGCTAATAATCGGTTCATCAGAACCATTCCCGCCTGCTAAATCAATGTGCTTATCGAGTTCAAAAATGGTTTTCTGAAAATCATTAACGATCAACCTCATTGTTTCAATTGTGATTTCTTTCTTCCGTCTCCAGTAATGTGTATATCCCATATACGCCTCCTTTGTTGGTGATTGGTTTGTTCTTACGCAGGAAGGCAACCAAAAATTGATAGCTGTCAAGAAGTCCCGCAGGATGCAGTTCGTCCTTGAGGCATACCCCAAGGACGAACGTTGGCCAGCGTCCCGGCAAAGCCGACGCTGGACAGCCCGAGGACAATTCTTGACTGCGTAAATCAATTTTGGGTAGAATTCCGAAGTGGAAAGGACAAACCACCAATAAAGGGGGCTGGTATATCTATAGATTAAGAAGGAAAAGAAAAATCACAATTCAAACAATGTGGAGAGTAGGTTTGAAAACCAACCCCCCTGCGGCCCTGGACGCTTAAACGAAAGGTAATTTATAAAAATCTTTACCCCGGAAATTAATTGGCCCGTGATAAACGATAGCAGGACACGAAGGAAGAAAACACCAACGATGGAATTAAGCAGCTAAAGGTTTGATAATATCTGCGGAATTATTGGTAGGAGTATTAACCAAGGTACTAATAGGATACGCATCCATCTTTTCGGCGGGATAGCTTCTAAGCATGGATAAAACAAAATTCATAGGAATATCCTGAAGCCATTTAGGTTCATCCTCTGGATCCAGAATAACAGGCATCCGGTCATGGATACTGGCCATTAACTTATTGGAAGTTGTTGTGATGATGCTGCACGAATAAAATTGCTTCTCCCCTTTCCCCCAAGTATCCCAAATACCGGCAAAGGCAAATGGCTCTTCATTCTTTAAAAAAATCCTGTAAGGAATCTTTTTATCAGCGGTTTTTTGCCACTCATAAAATCCATCACTCAAAATGAGGCACCTTTTTGATTTGATCAAACGTTTATAAGTTGGTTTTTCAAAAATTGTCTCGGCCCGGGCATTGATCATGCTGTAGGGGGGTTTTTCGTCTTTTGACCATGACGGAACCAGTCCCCATTTAATAAGTTCTAATTGATTTGGAAAAGTATTTAGAACGGCCGGGACATTTTGTTGCGGAGTAATGTTGTAAAGTAGGGGTAAATTATCAGGGACTCTTTCTAAATTAAACCGCTTCATTATTTGATCTTTGGGTTTAGCAAAACCAAAACGGCCACACATAAGCTTAAGCCTTTACGGTTAAGAGTTCATCCCAGCGGGTCGTAAATCTCTTCGATCGATGAGTTTGTTTTAAAAACCAAGGTTTTTCAACCCCTTCGGCCGCCCAAAACATTTTTCCGCAAATGGTATTCGAATTATAGCGATCCATAACTCTCATAAGCTGCTGCCGGCGGCTATCCTGGTAAGGTTCATCAAAAAGGAATCCCTGGGATGATGATCCGGCCTGAAGGCCCGCCAAAAGGACCCCTGCCCTTTTATAAGAAAACTCAGGCCTATAAATACGCCTAAGAAGAGTAGCTGCAACCTCAATTAAGCGCGGTGTGTAGGCCGTAGGCGGGGTTAAATCAATACTAATGGCGTTAGAGTACTTCCTATCGCCTTTAAACGGATTTGTGGCAATAAAAACCTGAATATGGCCACAAACAGACTGTTGACCCCGTAGTTTCTCCGCGGCCCGCGCGGTATAGGCAGAAACCGCCTCCAGGAGCTCTTCAAAGCTATGCGTATCGTGGCCAAAGGTCCTTGAAATACCAATAACTTTTTTATCAGGGACGATTTCTTCCAAGGGTAGACAAGATATCCCGCGCAATTCCCAAACAGTCTTCAAAGAAACAACGGTTAAATTCTTTTTGATCCAAGGATCCGGGGCCCGTTTTAACTGTAAGGCATTCTCAATGCCATGACGCTTGAGAAACTCCGCCTTTTCATGGCCAATACCCCAAATATCTTCCACGGTTATTTTTTCAAGCCAAGAATCGATGTGTTGTTGATCCAAAAAACAAAAAACTCCTTCGGCTGCGGATTTTTTAGCTATCCGGTTGGCAATCTTGGCCAGGGTCTTTGTTGGGGCTATTCCTATAGAAACAGGAATACCGGTATTGCGTTTGACAATTTGACGTATTGATTTAGCGTAATCAAATAAATTTTGATTGTTAAGCCCATCGAGGGATAGGAAAGCTTCGTCGATACTGTACTGCTCCATATCAGGTGAAAATTGAGACAATGTGTTCATCACCCGCCCTGAGAGATCCCCGTATAAAGGAAAGTTTGCTGAAAAAACTTGAACCTGATACTTTGATACCAACGACTGACATTTAAAGATAGGTATCCCCATTTCGATACCAATGGCTTTAGCTTCGTTGGATCGCGCGATCACGCAGCCGTCATTATTGGAAAGAACGACCACGGGCTTATTTTTTAAGGAAGGATTAAAGACTCTTTCGCAGGAAGCGTAAAAGTTGTTGGCGTCGGCCAAAGCAAAAATTTTGTTCATATCACACCGTATGAACTACGCTGGTGACGACACCCCAGACTTCAAAGTCCATATCTTCGTTGATTTCTAAGGGAACAAATTTTTCATTCTCAGGGGCAAGGTATAGCTTCTCCCCTTTCTTATGAATTCTCTTCACCGTAAACTCACCGTTTATGATAGCCACAACGATGCTTTTGTCTTTTGCCATCAGAGAACGGTCAACGATCAAAAGATCCCCTGCTTTGATACCGGCATTGATCATGGAACTGCCGGTTACTCTCACAAAAAACGTCGCGGCGGGGTTTTTAATAAGGTGATCGTTAAGGTTTAATTTTTTGTCTAGGTAGTCTTCTGCCGGGGATGGAAAGCCTGCACAAACTTTGGAGAGATATAAAGGAAGGGGTAATTTTTTCTGGATTTCGCAGCTGAAAATTTCTAAAGCTTTAGCCATGGGGAAATTCTACACTTAACCCCAAAAAAGGACAAGAAAATATAAATTCATCCTAGCAAAAAGTTGTTAAAATTACATCTTGCGATGTGCTAACGTTTCTTTAAGGGTTTTCTTTCCTCTTACTTTTTGACAGTTTTGTGTCGTTTCTTGTTCCCCTACTTCTTGCAAGAATTTCTGTTTCATACGCTTAAGCAATTCTACTGTTGCAGGAGATGTGCTGGGGTCGAATATCTGGTTATCAAACGCTTTTAAAGATTCTGCTACTTCTGCTGGGGTGTATGTTTTCTTTTCCTGTAATTTGGTAAAATTCAAATGTCTTTTTTTCATCAAATCATAATCAGGCACTTCGAGTATTTGTACTAAAATTCCTTCACTGGTTTTTTCTTGAATAATTAAACCCCATGATTTTAATTCTTCAAAGGCGGTCGCTATTTTCTTTTTGTTTCTAGCTAGGTATTTAACTAATTGTTTCATTCCACAACAAGCCATACCATATTTATTTGAATAGGCCACTAAGTGCCTGTAAAGTTGGGTAGCAATTGGGTCAAGATCATCAGCGAATTTTTTAAATGAATTTTCAATAGCAGTAAATTGGCGTTTTTCTCCATCAATAACTCTAACTCTTTTAGGGTCTATTGGGGGGATTTCCCAATTAATGTTATTTTTGTTCATAGAAAAATTCTCGTAATTATATATATGCGATTTAATCTTATCTAAAATAAAAGAACTTCATATCTACTAAAGGATACATTGTACCCCACTGATTTTGATTCTGTACCCCCTAGAGTAACATTGTACCTCTTAAGGGTATACTGTACCCATACTGGGTACATTGTACCCCTATGGGGAACATTGTGCCCCTTAATAAAAATCTCTCGACGACAGCTGAAAATATGAATTTAAATGTTAATTTTAAAATTTTAACCGGAGAATTTAAGAAAATTGATTCAAATAAAATGTTTTTATTTTGGATATTTGATGTCGGGGTTGTCATAGGGGTCTTAATATTCATTTTATAACTCATTTAAAAAAGTTAAAGAAAACTTTAATCTTTTTTTACTGCGTTAATTTCTGTATTT
This sequence comes from uncultured Planctomycetales bacterium, assembly GCA_964483535.1. Classification (GTDB taxonomy): domain Bacteria; phylum Omnitrophota; class Gorgyraeia; order Zapsychrales; family Fredricksoniimonadaceae; genus JABDGZ01. Next base: position 7,844 of record CAZABZ010000003.1, read on the forward strand.
TGAGTCACAGGGATCTGTTTTTTTAAGATTTCTATTTCATCTCCCTGCATTTTAGTTTTTACGTTTAGGTTTGAATTTTCTGCGTTCAGTGAAATAATCGTTCCCGTCAGGTTTTTTTTCACATCGTAAAGTCTGTCATTATCTTTATTGGTGCTATAAAGCACTCCCCCGCCGATTACTAAAGCCACGCTGCATAAAATTGTTGAGATCTGCCATTTTCTTTTTTTATCAAGGATTTGATATTTTTCTTCAACTAGTTTGTTTTTATCTTTTGATAAATTAATCACTTCCGAATTTAAATTTGTATTAGATGTATTTAGTTCATTTATAAGGTTTCTGTACTCTTGAAGGACCATCCCTCCCTTTTGTTCAACTTCCTTGTCTATGATTTTGGAAAGATCGCCAGTGCTTAGGGTTTTTTTATTAGGATCAGTGGTGGCAAGATCTTGAAGCAGAACACGGACGACTTTACCTTTACTTTCTGCGATTCTATAAATATCTGATTCTTTTATAAAATTAAAAGAATAATGTCCTGTGTGTACGCGCTTTTTTTCAACTGCTTCGTTCTGGGATCGCTGCAGTATTTTCATGATTTCTTCAAAATCGTTCTTAGAGATGTCCTGGATCAGAGATTTGTCTTTATTCAAATCACCCTTTAAACGAACTTCTTTTGAATTAATTTCTTCTAAAATGCCTTCTTTAAGCAAATCGTTTAAAATTGTAACGCCATTAGGTACGATTTCTTCAAATCGGGATTTTGGGACAGATCCGCATAGACAATATAGATCAAATTGCCTCGTTCGGACATTAAGCATACGTTCAGCCACTACCTGTTGAATCCATACCTCACCATTTGCATCTGTGTGCTTATAAACTTCCTTATCAAATCCAGCGTAGTTTAATGACTCTAAAGTTTCGGTATTGGAATGTTCTTTTTGGTTTGTACTAGCACTTTTTCCTTCAACATCAATTGGCCCCATAATTTCCTCCTGTTGTAATAAATTCATGATACCAAAATAAAAAAGCATGTCAAGTGCAAAATGTAGAATAACCGTTATTCTTTTGTTAAACATAAAAACGTAATTTTTATATTTTGAGTAATGCTAGTAAAGAATTAGAGCGGTTATTATCAATGGTTTGTTTATGAAATTTATCATAACTACATATGATTATGAAAAGCTGAAGTTATTGGTATCATAAATACAAAGGATAAGTCAAACCGATTACGAAAAAATGATATTAGTAATAACCGTTTATAGATAGCGGTTATTATTATAGTTGATGTGAGCAATGCGAGTAAAAAATTATAGCGGTTATCTTTTTTACAATATCAAAATAATTAACGTAACATATTGATAATAGATAAGTTAAAAATATTAGTAATGATTTCGTATCCGATTTTAATAATAATCTATCATCCCAATTATAGGGGAGGGGAGATCTTAAATTATTAGCAGCATAGGTATCAAATTATCATCTTTTTTGACTACCTAACTTGACAAATTGGAAAACATATGTTATACCTTCCAGTATCAACCATTTTCTAAAAAAGGAGATAAGAAATGAAGAACGCAAAGATTTATTTTAGTTTGGCGGGGCTAATGACATTGCTTAGCAGCAATGCATTCGCAACGAGCAGTTCACAGATTCTTGTTATGTCAAAACAGCTTTACAGTATTGGTCAAGATATGACTTCGGGCATATGGCCGACTTCCATATTAATGATCGCGATTGGGCTATGGGCCGTAGTGCATGTTTTTGGTAAGAACATTGGCGATGGGATACATCAATTGACCAATGTGATAGCAGTAGGAGGGGTCTTATTTTTTGGCACCTCGCTTCTTACAAACGCGGGTTTTTTTTCTTGTGCTTTCTAGACAATGACTAACCAGAAACAGATAACGCCGTTATATCAAGGAATGACTAGGCCTATTTTGCTTTTAGGTGGTGAGCGGGAAAACATCATTGTTTTAGCCGCCATGGCCCTAATGTTATGCACCGCGGGCAAGGACTTCCCATCGTGTGTAATGGCTGTAGGGGTTTTTGTCCCGGGGGTATTGGTCAGCAAAATAGTCGCCAAAGTAGATCCCTGGGCAACAAAAATATTTATTAAGTCGCTTCAATATCAAGGATTTTATGCGGCCCGTGAGAAAATCAATACGCCCAAGTGCGTAATTAAGCGATCAAGGAAGATCTAATTATGTTTAGGGTAAGAGAATTTACAGATGGACCGGAAGGATTTCCTTCAAATCTTCTCTATTTCGAGTTTGTCAAGGAAGGGGAAGACGCTGTCATATTAAATCGTGATGGAAGCCTGCTTGCCAGTTTCTATTACACCGGCCCGGATATGGATTCCTCGCTTGGCATGGAGGAATCCGAATTAAGCCGCCAGATGAGTTCAGTTTTCCAGAGTTTTGGAAATGGCTGGTCAGTCCATGTTGATTTAATAAGGAAACCGGCGGTTGATTATCCCCAAGAACACGCCTTTGACAACCCAACGTCCATCTTAATTGAAAATAAAAGGCGCCAGGAATATCAAAAGGAGGGGGAACATTTTGAGAATTTTTACGCGATCAGTTTTTGTTATCTACCTTCGATAGCTGACAGCCAGAAGATGGAGAATTTTTTTGTCAAGAAATCCACTAAAAGCGTTCAGCCGGATTTCAAGTTCATTATTGATGTATTCAACAAAAAACTTAGCGAGTTCAAGGGGAATATCGCCAATAGAATTCATATCAAACGCATGTCGTCAGGTGAAATGATGACATTTTTAAATCGTTGTATAACCGGCGGGTCGGAGAAAGTTCCGGTCCCGTATCCGCCGGCTTATTTAAACCATTACTTGGGGGCCCATGAGTTTGTCGCGGGGCATGAGCCTGTTATTGATGATAGATATATAGGCACGATTACCTTGACGCAATTTCCTTTTGAAAGCTATTCGGGCATATTGAACATTTTAACGAATCTTTCTTTTGAATACAGATTTTCAACGAGATTTCTGTTTTATGATCCCATTGATGCCTTGGGCGTTGTCAATGAATATGAGGGTAAGTATATCAACATGAAATACTCCGCGAGCCAAATAATAATGGGGGCTTTTGGAAAAGACATTAAAAACGACCCTGAAGCAGCCAATCGTTCAGTCTTGACACGCATTGAAGAAACAAAACAGGCCCACGAGTCTATTGAATTAGGAGAAGTTAATTACGGTTACGCGACCTTTGTTGTTGTGGTGTTTGATAAGGACAAGACCCAATGCAAGCGGAAAATGGAGTACATCAGAGATCTGCTTAATAATAGCTGGTTTCCGGCTATTATTGAGCGGTTGAACGCGGTAGAAGCATATTTAGGCAGCCTGCCCGGGGAAACCCTTAAAAACATTCGAAAACCTTTCATCAGTACCCTTAATTTGACCAATATGCTGGCTCTGACAGACGTTTGGACCGGTTTCCAGGATAACCCCTGTCCTTATTATCCGAAAGGCTCAGCGCCGCTTTTTTACGCGGCAACTAACGGGACGACCCCGTTTAGGTTTAATGTTCATGTGGGGGATGTGGGGCACACTTTGGTGCTTGGGCCAACCGGATCCGGCAAATCGGTGTTTTTGTCTCATTTGGCTAATTCTGCCCTGCGCTATAAAGATGCCCAGGTGTTTCTTTTTGATAAAGGCTACAGCCAGTATGTAATGACTTTGGCTTTGGGTGGACAGTTCCACGACATAATGGGGGACACCGACTCTTTGGCTTTTTGTCCTTTTGAAGATCTGGAAGATCCCTCAGAACAAAAATGGGCCTGCGGATGGCTTGAGAGAATCCTTATTCTTCAAGGTATGACAATGACCCCGGCCATACGCACGGCCATTGAAGTTGGAGTTAAAGATACGAGTAAATGTCCATCAAAAACATTATCAGATTACTATTTAAACCTTCAAAACGATGAAATAAAAGAAGCTTTAAAGCCCTTTGTCACTATCACTGAAGGGTATATGTCTTCCTTGCTTGATGCTAAGACCGACGGATTTAAAAAGGGGAGATTCCAGACCTTCGAGATTTCAAGCCTAATGGGTTTAGATAACAGGTTAAGCACACCGGTATTGCTGTATCTTTTTCACAAGATACAACGTGCCCTGGACGGCCGGCCGACTTTTATTGTTATTGATGAAGGGTGGCTCATCATGCTCCATGAAACATTTATGACCTACTGGATCGAGTTTTTAAGAACGGTAAGAAAGAACAACGCCTGCGTTATTCTGGCGACCCAGAGCCTTGCTGATATAGCCAATTCTCCGTATGTAAATCAAATCAATGAAAGTTGTTTTACGAAAATATTTTTACCTAACCCGACCGCCCGGGAAAACGACAATAAGGTTTTGTATCAATCTTTTGGCTTAAATGAGCGTCAAATAGAAATCATCAGTGAAGCCATTAGGAAAAGGCATTATTACGTCAATGCCCGCGATGTGGGCAATCGATTAATTGATTTAGGCATAGGGAAATTAGAGCTTGCTTTTTATGGGGCTGGCACAATGCCCCAGGAAAGGGCAAGGGTCAGGGAATTACAGCAAACCTACGGTGAATTCTGGGTGGCGAAATATTTAGAAGAAAAGGGATTAGGAAAAGAGGCTGAAGAATGGCTATTGATTAAAGAAAAGGAAGATAGCGGGCATGTCAGTCCAAAATTTGGAAATTAAATACATCCGCTACTTAGAGGAGATCCATTTTAAGGGATATGCAGAGCAATTATTATTTGATAACGAGAAAGCTTTTTATAAAGGAATGCAACAATTTTTAATAAATGTTTTAGAACCGGCAGAAGAGAGCGAAAAGGAAGTCTTTGAAAAAATTATAAAAGAGCAAGGGGGATGCCAATTTGTATCTGTCCAGGAGGTGAGCGCGTTATGAAAAAGATTTCAATATTAATAATACTTTTAATTGTGGGTCTTTCAGAAGTTATGGCCTATGATTTTGCCACGGAATCCACCCAGATTTTAAACAATATCCAGCTCATCATAACCGCGGCCCGCGAATTGCAAAGTCTTAGTAATCAGCAGGTACAGATCCAGAACCAAATTGTAGGGCTTCAGGCGGTAGCCAATTATCAAAATCAGTTTGGGGCAATTAATGCAAATTCCGGCCAGATATCCATCCTTATTAATTTAGGGATAAACAATTCCAATCAAACGGAAGCTTTGTTAACTCAAATGCAGCAAGCCGCCACGAATATTTTGAACAGCGGCACAACTTCACAGGAAACAATACAGTTGGCTCAGGGGACTATGCAGATCGTACAGAACGCGCAATCTGCCGTACAGACTCAAAGACAGGATTATCAGTTAGAGCAGAACAACGTTAATGCTTTGTTGGCTAAGAGCAATAGTGCCGTTGGTCAGACTCAAGCGATACAAACACTTAATCAATTAGTAGGGCAGATGATCCAGCAGCAACAGTTGACGAGAGAGTTGATTAATCAGCTGATAAATTTACAGACAGCCCAGATTAATCAAGATACTCAGGATAAACAGGATGGGGCCAATTTGGTAAATCAAATTTATCAGCCAGTTCCGGCCGGACAAAGCAGCTTTAGTTACAATTCAAGTTGGCCGTAAACACAGGTGTTTTAAATTAATTTTAAGAGATAAGGTGAAAGTAAAGGAATGTAAGTTTTAAAAAGGTTAATTATGGACGCAACGTCAGTTGGAATTTTAAATTCGTTACTAGGTCAATACCAGACGGCTACGGGCCAAATCGAGAGCCAGAGCATTCTTCTTGCCAAGGATCTCTTTAACTCACTGGTTCTAATTACGTTGGGTATTTGGTTTATTCAGCGTCTATTAAACAGGCACCATGACCAAGCTGAAAGCAACATTGAGCTGGTCAAAATGATTATCTACATGAATGTTTTTTACATGTTGATTTCAAACTATGACCAATTTTTACCTTTAATCGTTAGGTCATTTAAAGCAGCTGCTCCTTATCTTGGGCAAAACGTAACCGGTTTTACGCTGATCACGAATCCAGGGCAGGTGATGAATACCGGCGTTAGTCTTTTTACTACTTTATTGAAGATGGCGGCAAGCCACTTATGGCACGCAGACTTATTAGGTGTTTTTGTTTCGGCGATTACGGCGTTACTTGTTTTATTTGCTTTTATGGGCGTGGCCATGGAAGTTTTGTTAATTGAGATTGGAAGCCGAATTATTTTAACAGCTGGAATTATGATGCTTGCTTTTTCGGCCTCAGAATGGACCAGGGATTATGCCAGCAAGTACATTAATTCATTTTTTAGTATCGGTTTAAAGATGATGTTTATTTATTTAATTCTTGGCATGGCCGGAGGAGTGACAGCCGGTTGGGTCAACACCTTGGCCGGTATTCCTGGGGCTAATATGTTGCAAGCTGATGGGGCGATCCTAGTTGCTTCCTATGCTTATTGGTGTCTTGTTACTAAGCTCCCTGATCAGGCCGTTGGTTATTTAACGGGTGGGCACGGGATTAACTTTGGACAAAATAGTGTAGGGCTTCAGGTGGGAGGTGCGGTGGGTGGGTTGGCTATGCAAGGGTTTAAGTATGGAAGGACTAGGATCCCTGAAGTTTTGGCTTCAAGGGCAGGTGAGAAACTTGCAAATGACACGGCTAAGGACTTTGCAAAACAGGAATTGAGTGTCGGGGGCAAGACGCCAACCGACAAACAAGTAAATGATTTTGTGACCAAAACAATGGGTGAAGCAAAAAGAAGCGTCCAAGAAGAACGAAGGTCTGTAAAAATATCAACGACCTTTGAGGGGCAGGTTGCTCAAAAAATAAAGGAATTTCAGGAAAAAGCAATCCTGGCAAGAGAAGCAAAAGCAGATGGTAAAACTAAATAACGAGGACTAAATATGAGTACACAAAGCGCGGATCCATATATTAAAGCACGAAGTGAATACCAAATTCATACAGATAATTTAAATGCGGCAAAGCAGAATTGGCAACGTATCGCATTCTTATTAGCTTTTGTTTGCATTGGCCAACTGTGGCTGGTTTTATATGCGATCAATAAAGCCCATGTCACGCCGTATGTCGTTGATGTGGATTCGTTGGGTCGTGCCCAGGCTGTCACAGAAATCAAAGAAGCCCCGTTAAATGATGAAAGGGTCATTCGTGCCTTTGTTTATCAATATATTGATAGGGCCCGGTCCGTTGCCTCTGACCCTGAAATCATCAAGAAGAATCTTGGCGATGTTTATAAAGACTCAACAGCGTCAGTCCAAAGGAATTTTCTTGATGTTTATTATCAGGAAAATAATCCTCTGGATTATATGAAAGACAAGGGGACTAAATACATTGAGCCTACGATATTTTTAAGGCAATCAGAGAATACCTACTCGGTGGAGTGGCGCGAGATCGAGAGAAATTATGACAATCAAATCTTGGGTGAGACACGGTATAAGGGGTTGATTTCTGTTGTACAGGTCCCGCCTACCAACAAAGACAATTTTAAAGATAATCCCGATAACCCCTTTGGGCTTTATGTGACATCGGTATCGTGGGCAAAACTGATGTAAGGATAAAAATATGATTACGCTGGCGTCTAATGAATTTTTTCAGGAGATAAACCGTGGCTGAGAAAGAACTATACAGAATAAACGACAATCAAAATCATTTTTCAGCGGTTTTGAAGCCGATTGTTTTATTTTTGTGTTTTATAGCATCCCTTTTTATAGGGACTGAATATATCGTTTTAAGGACCGGACGAGAAGGGTTTTACCAGCCGTTTTCTAGTATTTTGTGGACATTTCAAGCTCAGTTCCATGGGGAAAGCACAGCCGTATATCTTCAGGGAATTCAAATCAGCATAGTTTGTATAGTTGTAAGCTTTTTGTTGTTCCATTTCGTTTCGTCGGCAAGTCGCCGCAAGGTAAAAGAGTCGGATATACACGGTTCGGCCAAGTGGGCAGATTATGATGATCTTAAAAAAGCAAATCTTGTAGACAATGATGAGGGCTTTTATATTGGCGGCTGGTTTAATAAGAAAAAACATTGTATCGAATATTTACGTGATAAATCCCCTGGCCATTGCATCGTTATTGCACCGCCAAGAAGTGGCAAGGGGGTGGGTATTGTGATTCCGAATTTACTAACCTTCCCGGGCAGCGTGATAGTTTTTGACATGAAGGGGGAGAACTATCATGTAACTTCAGGTCATAGAAAGAATGTTCTTAATAATTATATATTAGCTTTTGACCCAACAAGTGATAATCCCAACACGGCCAAATATAATCCCTTAAATGAAGTTCGGATGGGTCTCCATGAATTCGAAGATGCCCAGACAATCGCTGAAATGATGATTGATCCCGATAAAAAGGGAGATACGGACCATTGGAGAAGAGCAGCAATTTCATTGCTCGTCTGTTCAATATTACATACCTTATACGCGCGAAAAGATAAAACTCTAACCGGTGTTGTAAACCTTTTGTCTGATCCCAAACGGCCGGTTTATGAGGTTTTAGACTCTATGCTTGACACCATTCACGATCCGCAGGGAAAGCAACATTGGGAAGATTCAACAACAAAAGCGCCAACTAAAACTCATCCGATCATTGCTTCGATGGCCCGCGAATTTAAGAATAAAGGTTTTGAGGAACTGAACGGAATTATCAGCACCGCTCTGGCGTATCTCACGTTATTTCGGGATCCAATTATCGCTAGGAACACAAGCCGAAGTGATTTTACTATTGATGACATAATCAAAGGGGACAAGCCAAGAAGCATGTATTTGATTGTCCCGCCGTCTAATTTGCAAAGAATGGTCCCCTTGACAAGACTTTTTTTAAACCAGGTTGCCGTTCGTCTTATGGAGAATAAAAATCTTGTTTTGCATAATAGTATGAATACGAACCATCGACTTTTGATGATGCTGGATGAGTTTAATGCGCTGGGAAAGATGGTGAATTTAAAAGATTCGTTATCATTCATGGCTCAATATGGGATCCGGGTTTGTTTGATTGTTCAAGACTTGGACCAATTATATGAACTGTATGGGGAAAAGAACCCCATTTTAAGTTACTGTCATATACGTATTGCACACGCTACCAATTCCGACGTAACAGCGCGCCGGATTTCTGGCTTGGCTGGCGACCGGACCCTTGTCAAATATTCTCAGAGCTATTCTGATGGTGGTTCAAAAAGGAGTGACTCAGCTTCAGAAATAAAAAGACCGCTTATAATGCCAGATGAAGTGATGCGTTTACCAAAAGATGAAATGCTTATTTTTGTAGAGAATGAGTTCCCAATCAGGGGTAAGAAAATTATTTATTACGAAGACGATGCGTTTAAAGAAATGGCCAGCCATAAGCCTGTTGAGAAAAGCGATGTATTGCCCACAAAGAGTGATTATTCATCGATTACGGGAGTTGTTGAATATCAGAGGTCCCATGAAGAAGACAATAGAAACATTTATAGGCCTGGTTTAAGTCGCAGTGTAGTCCTCAATACAAACCAGGATGATAAAGTAGGTCTTAAAGAGAAGTGTTTGGTTTATAAGAAGGAGATTGAGACGGCTAGTCTTAATGGGAAAAAGATTTTAGATAAGTTAATGAGGTGCGGCATTTTGGCGGATTCTTCTTTTGTGAGTGCGCGTTTAATGGTGGATTTGGAGCAATACAGAGAAAAGGTATCTGAAATTGCCGAAGAGGATTTCAATAGAATTTGGGCAATTTTAGAGCGTTCTCGGGATAAGAAGGACTAAAAATTTTACTATAAGAGGGGTGACTTATGAAAAAATATCGAATTTTAATGCTATTAACCTGTCTTTGTTTGGTTGGCTGTGCCAGTGAACAGTCAAGGCTGGATGTCAAGAATGACCAACCTTTGGTTCAATTGCCGGGGGATGATCAACAGAGCATAAACAATCAGACGGCTGATCAAGACACACCATTTCAAGACATAAGTTTATCAGATAAAAAGAGATTTTATACCCTTACAAACAAAGCGGAAATTGAAAAAGACACAGATCAGTACGTTAAAGATGGGCAGGCTGATGTGATCACAAGGCCTGACGGTACGATTGAATTTCCTTATGGCCTAAGGGAGGCAATAGTAACCGCCAAGAAAATGATGTACAGCAAAATAGTTTTACAGGAAGGCGAGAAAATAACCAGCGTGGCCGTGGGGGATAATGTGCGTTGGCATATTATGTCAAATTATATAGGTGACACTAATGATTATACTCCCATTGTCCTTATAAAGCCTTTTTTGGGTGGTTTACAGACGAGTTTATCAATCACAACGGATAAGCGCGATTACGATATTATTATTCGTTCTGTCGGGTCCGGTGATTTTATGCAGCGGGTTGGGTTCTATTATCCGCAGGATAAGGCGGATTCTGTAAATATAGGCCAGCCTCCGGTGGGAGGGAGCAATGAAAGCAGGACCGTACCAAAGATTGACATGGGCAATATTACGTATCCTTATGTTGTTTCTGGTGACAAAAGACTGGCATGGTTTCCCAAAAGAGTGTTTACGGATGGGAAAAAAGTCTTTATTGAAATGCCGGCTGGTGTAAGCCGTTCCGAATTACCGGCACCCTTGGCCATTAATTTTAAAGGACAAAGAGAAGTTGTTAATTTTAGATATTACAGGCCGTATTTTGTTATAGACACATTGTTTGATAAAGGGATATTAGTAATAGGGACGGACAAGTATCAACAGATAGTAACAATAACAAAAATAAAATGAGGAAATCTTATGGCAGACACTTCGCCCAAACGCAGGAACATAGCTCAAACGCCTTTTGAGCTTATAGAAACCAATCGAATTCCTATTTTGGTCGGTGCAATTATTTTTGTGGGCACATTGGCATTCTTTATGTATAAAACACAAGCTAATCATAAACAGGCAATCATGGACAATAGGCCGCAGCCCAAAATAGATGTTAGTCAAAAAGATGGTGTTCGTCAGTGGTTCCAAGACGATAAATACGATGATAATAATTATAGTATGAAGAAAATAGCTGTTAAATCAGCGCCTTCGACTCCCCAGGAAATCCAGCAACAGCTTGTGACCAACCAGGAAATGGATTTTAAGCAGGAAGAATTAAATGATGATTACGCGGCTAGACTTGAAATAGAGAAACTGGAAGAAAAGCAAAAGGTTGAAGAGAAAAAGATGGAAATTGCGGCCGCAAGTTCGCCTATGAATGTAGAGGTGCCGTCCCCTCCAGGGGCCAAAAGCAGTTTAGTAAATAAAGGTGGGGTTGTCCCTGCTGCTAATGAAAGCAGCGCATTGGCGCAAGTAACCAAAGGTATTAAATTACCGACGGCAGTGGAACAAGCTGTCGAAGATATTAACCATCAGGATGAGAAAAAGGACTTTCTTAAGGATAAAGACAATGAAGACGGGGATTATCTTAAATACAGTCTAGTAAAACCAAAATCACCCCATGAGGTCAAAGCGGGGACATATATTCCAGCTACTTTAGTAGGGGGGATTAATTCAGATCTCCCTGGTCCGGTCACGGCTCAGGTGTCCCAGAATGTATATGACACTGTTACTGGTAACGATATTTTAATACCCCAGGGCACGCGTATAATTGGGCAGTATGATAGTAAAGTTACCTTTGGCCAGAGTTCAGCGCTTGTGGTATGGAATAGGCTGATTTTTCCGGATGGGAAAAGTATAGATTTGGGCAGTATGCAGGGGGTAGATATCAGCGGATATGCGGGCCTGCATGATAAATTGAATAATCATTATCTAAAAATTTACGGCAATGCCTTATTGTTAAGTCTTGTGGGGGCGGGCTATGACCTTTTAAACAACCAGCAGAACAATAACCCTAACTCTCAATATAATGCACAGCAAGTTGTGGCTGCGAATGTGGGTCAGAAGCTATCGGATGTTAGCAATCAAACTTTGCAAAAAAACATGGATGTTCAGCCAACGATCACTGTCGCGCCCGGGTATAGGTTTAATGTGATTGTTTTGAAAGACATGATATTGGAGAAAATTGACGATGTTGAAGGATCACTCGCGTACACAAGCTAAGTTAAAGGAAGACTTAGGAGAACAGGTTTTATCAGCGTTAAGCAATGATGAAATCTATGAAGTCATGTTAAATAATGACGGGATTTTATGGGTTGATGGATTTAAAGGAATGCGGGAATACGGCACAATGACGGCGGCGGCGGCGCAGAGTTTGATTAATACGGTTTCCTCTGTAGCGCAAAGGATTACTAACAGAAATAGTCCCAGCTTTGGGGGAGAATTATGGGTTGAAATTGGCAAAGAACTTAAATTATTTAGATTTCAAGCGTTTATTCCACCGGTAGTCTCGGAACCATCTTTTATTATCAGAAAGCCGGCAGGTCAGGCAATTCCCCTTTCCGAGTTCGTCAAAGATGAAATCATCACAAAAGATCAAGAAACTATGCTTACTGAAGCTGTAAGACAAAGAAAATCGATTTTGGTTGCCGGGGGGACGCAATCTGGAAAAACGACGTTTACCAATGCAATTCTAGATAGTTTGTCTAAGGTTACTCCTGAGGACCGAGTAGTAACGGTAGAAGATACCCTGGAGCTTAAATGTAATGTTAAAAATTGGCTAAGATTGCAATCAACTCCGGATAAAAGCACAAATGATTTGATTTTTGATGCCATGAGGGCCCGCCCTGACAGGATTATCATCGGTGAAGTGCGCGGTAAAGAGGCGCATTCGTTGATTAAGGCTTGGAATACGGGGCACAGGGGAGGGATTTGCACCATTCACGCTAACTCTTGTGAGAGCGCTTTAATGAGGCTTGAACAGTTAATTTCAGAAGCCCAGGTGAATCCGGTACCCGGGGCCATAGTTGAGGCAGTAAATATTTTGGTGTATATTCAAAAAACAAATACGGGAAAAAAGGGGCGGCAAGTCACGTCAATCTTAAAATTAACTGGTTATGATAAGGAGAAAGAGTATTGTTATGAACGATGACGTGTTTAATGACTCTTATCTTGTCCCCGCCATGGTTAATGGGAAGATATATTTAAGGGATCAAGAAATTGATTTTATTATGAGCAGTTACGCTGTGTGCGGGGCCGGGTACGATTTTAAAAGAGACAAAACGATAGGATTTCATACACACAGGAAGGCCATGGGTCTGAAATTATGGGAAGAAATGTCTATAGTGGAGCAGAAACAAGAGTATTTTGTAAAATTAAGAAAAGATTTGGAGATAGCTACCAAGCAGCTAGAAGGCAAAAATAGGGTGGATTATCTTTTAGATAGGGCGTTAGACCCGTTGGATCCGATGCAAAATTTTTACAAGTTAGTGTTGGTAAAGCTTGGGGCAACAATAACAGATGATGGGGCCATCAGATTATCTAAAGAATTAAAAGAGCGGCTAGAGAATTGGGAATTGAGGCAGAAGCGATTAATTGATTTGGTTCCTTTAAAAGAGTTAGAGCAAAACAGAAAACTAGAGTTAAGAGAAACTGTGCCTAGGTTAAGGTTAAAGCCTGATTTTTTATAGTGAATCTTAGAAAAATGACGCAATGGTTTCAAAACATCCCCCGTAGTTCTAATGTATTCCTCTGCCCAGAGTGATTTTACTTAAATAATTATTTGACACCTGTCAAATAAAGTATATACTTTATTCGACAGCGGTAGGATATTGGAGATAAAAATATGATTAAAAGATATTTAGAAGACACGATTTTGGAAGATTTAAAAGAAAAAATGGTTTTTATCAGCGGCCCGCGCCAGGTTGGCAAGACGACCATGGCTATGGATTTGGCGGATCGGGCTTATAAGGATACTCATTCTTACTTAAATTGGGACTATGGACCGGATAAGCTCAAAATCATTAAAGGTCTATGGCAAGCGGATAAAAAATTATTTATCCTGGACGAAATTCATAAATACAAAAAATGGAAAAATTTTATTAAGGGTGAATACGACAAACACAAAAAGTCGTTTAATATAATAGTAACTGGAAGCGCGAAGCTGGATATTTACCGAAAGGGGGGGGATTCGCTTCAAGGAAGATACAATGCCTTTCGCCTTCATCCGTTATCGGTGGCCGAGTTTAGTGGCCATAAAGAGAAGAAATTTATTCCTTTTGAAGGTTTAAATTTTGAATCAGCTAAATATGAATTATTCGAAAGTTTGTATAAATTTGGAGGATTTCCAGAGCCATTTAGCGCGCAGAGTGAGCGTAAATTAAGAAGATGGCAATTAAACAGAGTGGATAGATTGATCAACGATGACATTAAGAGCGTCGAATATTTAAAAGATATTACAGACATGGAAATCTTGGTGGGACTATTGCCTTCCAAGGTGGGGTCTTTGTTTTCTCTTAATTCATTAAGAGAAGACTTACAGGCAGCTCACAAAACAATGGCGTCATGGGTCGAAATACTGGAGAAATTTTATTATCATTTCAGAATTTATCCGTTTGTAAATAAATTGTCTGGCTCCTATTTAAAAGAACCTAAATTGTTTTTGTGGGATTGGTCAGAAATAGCTGATCCCGGAGCAAGGTTGGAAAATCTGGTTGCGGTCCATTTACTAAAATTCTGTCATTATTTGAAAGATGTAGAGGGGCGTAAAGCAGAGTTGAATTTCCTTAAAAATAAACCAGCTCATGAAGTAGATTTCTTAGTTACCGTTGATAATATTCCTTGGTTTTGTATCGAGGTTAAGAATTCATTCGAACGCAACCTTACTTCTTTGAAATATTACGGAAAGGGCCTTAAAATTCCGTATGTGTATCAGGTAGTGAATGTGCGGGACACGGATCTGATAAAAGACAATGTTAGGATTATTTCAGTAGAGAAATTCTTAACCGGGTTAATTTAGGAGAGAATTATGCCAAAAAGCAATATTAGAGAACGGGCAGCTAATAAATTGCAGGCGTCCCAACTGCTTTTACAAAGAATTATTGAAGGTAAGCCCGTATCTGTTGATTCGGCAAAGAAGGCATTAAAGGATATCGAAGAAATAATGGCTTGGCTTGACAAAAGGGAATACAAAACGGATAAATCATAATTTTTCTTTATTTTATGGATAAAGGAATTTTTAGGATTTAAACTATAACAAATGTTACAGTTCGACATTTTAATAAAACTTTATACGGAATCCTAGGATTAAGTTATTACAATCGAGGAAAGGGGACAAGAATGTTATCCAAATATCAATCATATGGTATAGGTTTAGGGGTAGTATTTTTGTGCTTGATGAGTAAAATAAGTTTTGCATCTGACACTGGAGTAATTAAATTAGAACTTCCGGATGCCGCGGCTGTTGGTATGGGCGGGGCCTTTACTGGAGAAGCTGACAGGCCTTCAGCCGTGTATTATAACCCTGC
>CAZABZ010000004.1:0-23049 GCA_964483535.1 uncultured Planctomycetales bacterium
TTAGGTCTTATTAAAGAGTTTCATAAAGCCCCCGCGCGCAAGTCAGGGAAGTGGTGAAAGTATTTATGAAAGTATTGAGGAAAGTCAAAACTATCTGTCCTTTTTGTATGAAAAAGATAGACGGGAGTTTGTTGCAAAAAACTGATTGTGTTGTTCTGTACAGAGACTGCCATGAACACGGGCCTACAGAGATAGTCTTGTCGAATAATCCTATTTTTTATGCTGAATTGGACAGGTTCTATTTTGAAGTATTAAAAAAGGGCAGTTCCAAAGGCAGGATAACCAACTATTGGGTAGTAGCTACTTCACAGTGCCAAATGCAGTGCGACTATTGCCAAGTCAATGTGGCAGAACATTTTTTTGAGAACATGAATCGAATGGATTTCGATAAGATAATCCAACTATGCAAAGGTGCTAAATTGACTCTTTCCGGAGGAGAGCCGACGCTGCATCAGGATATTTTTTATTTTTTTAGAAATGCGGCGCGGTTAAAAAGATGTGCTCAATTGGCTACAAATGGAGTGAGGCTCAGCGATGAAAACTTTTGTCGGTTATTAAAAGAAGCCAACTTAAAGGAAGTCCGGATATCCTATGAAATGTTGGATACAGAACATGAAGAATTAGCGGATTTTAAAAAATGGATGGGTAAAAAATCGGTTGCCCTCAAGTATCTTGAAAAAGGTCATTTCAATGTAAGTTTATCTCCCACCATATTTAAAGGCATTAATGAAAGTTTATTATTAGAAACATTGGAATACGCAAAAACCAGGCCTTTTGTTAAAGAAATATCGGTCAATGGTTTCTCTTGGGTTGGTGGAGGCGCCAACAGGGACCGCGCTGAAATGATTATGCCTGATGAGATGGTGGATGTCATTTGTAGGGGGTTTAATGTTCAAGATAGGGAGAGTATTTTTACGCTTCAGAAAGCCTTATTTATTTTTTTACAGCTGGTAAACATTAAGTTATGCATGTATACCCAGATAATGATATTTGTGCGTAGGAACGGTAAATTGGAATTATTTGTAGATTATTTTAATATGAAGAGAATGAAAAGAGCGCTAAAATGGTGGGAGAGATTCAGTAATGCGCCACGCCATGTGCAATTCATAACTTTTGGTTTGGCCATGGCATTTAGTATGAAACCTAAAGCGATTTTATTATCGAGAGCTATTTTAAATATGATTGCGGCAAATATTTTCGCCATAGATTTTTCAAAATATCCTCACGATCTCCTGCCGGTGGTGTTAAACACTAATTGCAGTGTGTTGACCGCGGATGAAGAAGTAAGCAAGCAGTGTATGAGTGGAGTCATTGTTAAAATCAACAACAAGCTTATAAGGTCATCGTCGACGGTCCTTCTTATCGGACGAGAAATGGAGAAATTCAACCTGGAGAAATTTACTTCAGATTTAGAAGTCTTAACTTCATAGAAGAAAAAATAATGCAAAGATAATGCAAGATGCGAGTTTGTTAAAAATCAGTAGAATACATATATTTTGCATTGCATCCCGTTCTGTACTCGGGAAAGTTTACAATACATTGCCCTGTGCAATGGGAAAATTTTTTATGGTCCTTGACGACGTCCTTCAGGCAATCTCTAAGCGATCGTGACTTTATATTTCCATAAGAATAAGGGACAGGGGGGCAGAAGGTCACATCTCCGGTAGGCATGATGCAAGCATGCAGCAAGCCGCCGCCATTGCAGGGAGTTTCTTCCTTGTCAAACTCAAGCGTTACGAGAGGGTCCCCGTTGAATCGTTTCCTAAAAGATTCCCTTTCTTCATAAGTAAGGTTTTCGTCAAATCGATTAAACAGGTGGCCTGATAACAAGGGAAAAAAAACATAAACGTTTTCCACCCCAAGCTCTTTGCCCATTTTTGCTATACTTTCCAACTCATTAAAATTCGTTTTTGTTATATATGTCCATATCTGCGTAATGATCCCTTTCTCTTTGGCGATACGCAGTCCATTACGCGCCTTTTCAAAGCAACCCTTAACGCCTCTAAGCTCGTCGTGGCGGGAAGGATTTGCGCTGTCGATGGAAACTATTAAAATTGTTAAACCGGCTTCCTTAAGCTCGTCAATTTTTTTTTCGTTAAGGAGCAATCCATTGGTTGTCACGCT
Source organism: uncultured Planctomycetales bacterium (assembly GCA_964483535.1). Lineage (GTDB taxonomy): Bacteria > Omnitrophota > Gorgyraeia > Zapsychrales > Fredricksoniimonadaceae > JABDGZ01. The sequence goes on from CAZABZ010000004.1 coordinate 2,125, forward strand.
AACGATCATGTTTTTTGAACGAGCATACCTCACCAGGTCCAAAGCATCTTCTCTTAACAAAAATTCTCCACTGCAAAGATATACCCGCTTGCTCCCTAGTCGAGAAGATTGATCCACTATGTTTTTCACTTCTTTATTGGTCAGGGACTTGTGAGAATCGTGATGCGGCAACTTTTCATAACAGTGCGCGCAGTTAGCGTTGCACTCATGAGACGGACAAATAAATACTTGCTCTAGCTGCAAGACCCCGAAACAAGAGAGGATGCGACGCCTTATTATTTTAAAGCCAGTTGGCGCCAGGCCTGCTTTTTTATACATTAAAAATTCGAATTTCAATGCTCTAATAAATTTTGAAACGTCTATCTTCATATTTAAGAAGCTGAAATGCCTGAAACCGAGAAGCATATCTGTTTCCTTTTCTCTCTTTTTAAATTATCAAAAATATGAAAAATAACCTTATCATTCCTTATCAAATATGGCAAATAAAAAATGCAATCGAAATCGGTTTTCTTTTGAAAGCTGACGTGATACAATTATTAAGAAAATTTCGATAATAGTTGCTTATAAGAGTGCCGTTGCTATAATTTAAATAATAATTGATAAACAGGGCTTTGTTAATAAGTTTAGGACATGTTTGATTTTCGGGGATATAGAAAGAGCGTTATGAGACTAAGGGAATCCATTATTTTTTTAATTTTCACTGTTTCTCTCGCACTGTTTACGCCCCAGGCTTTGGCCAATAACATTACGGTTTCTAACGTCACCTTCGGGCCGCAAAACACTTCAAGTCATTATATGCCTATCCTCTTTAATATTACTTGGCAAAACGCGTGGAAAGATTCAAGTACCAGTATTACCGCGGGAACAGGAAATTACGACGCGGTATGGGTCTTTATCAAATATTCTATAGATGGCGTCACCTGGAACCACGCCACCTTGGGGCCCATATCGGGAGGCACTTCTACGACAGGGGGTGCGGGAGGGACAGCAAACCCGACAAATTTTTACGGCGGCACGGCTACTGTCGGGGGAACAAGTACAAAGTTGTATGTCCTTGTCCCCACGGACAATAAAGGGGCGTTTGTCCAAATTGCTTCCACCCAAACCAGCGCTATTTCAGGGACTCTTATTTCAACCGGCGCGCAATTTTTGTGGAATTATGGCGGCACAGGCGGGAATTCTGTCAGTGACAATTCAGCGGCCCTAGCCAGTGTTCAGGTCATGGCCATTGAAATGGTCTATGTCCCGACGTCTTCATTTTATGTAGGAGACTCAACGACTTCGAGTCTGACAGGTCAGTTTTGCCAAGCGAGTGCGACGACTTCGCTGCAAATCACAGGAGAAGGCCCCATTGCTTTGGGTAACGGTTTAGCAACAGGTCTTGGCAATAACAACGCCAGTGGGATGCTTGTGGCGGATGATTTTACCAATACCGTAGCCCCCACCAATTCCCCGACAAACCTGCCGGATAACAGTAGCTTCAGCGGATTTCCAAAGGGGTACAAGGCGTTTTACATGATGAAATACAACATTACTCAGGGGCAGTGGCGGGATTTCTTAAATACGTTGACGAGGACCCAGCAGAATGGCCGGATTCTTGATGCTCCAGCGAACGATGGGCCGCAACTTTCTGGTGTATCATCAATAGCGGCAGTGCCCGGTGGGGATGTATTTGTGATGGCCAATTCGACATCGGCAGTGTACAGGAACGGGGTAGAACTGACAGCGTTCTCATCATTTGCGCCCGCAACAGCGCCAATGACGTTTAGCTGTTATTTAAACGCGCAAAGCTCAGGGGTACTAAATGGATCTGACGATGGTGAATGGGTAGCGGCGAATTATTTAAGCTGGATGGATGCAGCAGCATACGCGGCATGGGCAGGATTGCGGCCGTTTACGGAGTTAGAATATGAGAAAGCGGCCAGGGGCAGTGTGGATACGGGGACAGCTAACGAATTTGCGTGGGGTACAACCAGTATTACAGCCGCCGCCGCCATAAGCAATGCGGGGACAAGCAGTGAAGCGTCATCAACTGCGGGGGCTAATTGTGTGATTGCAAATAGCGGGACAGGCGGCCCTTTGCGGGTAGGAAGTTTTGCGACATCAGGATCAACAAGGGTGACAGCAGGCGCTTCCTATTGGGGGATCATGAATTTAAGCGGGAATGTATGGCAGCAGGTGGTGACGGTGGGGAACGCAACAGGGAGATCGTTCATAGGGAGTAATGGGACTGGAGTATTAGCGGCAGATGGGAATGCGACCAATAGTGACTGGCCTGGGTACTCGTCGGGAGCGGGAGAAGTGAATGGAGCGTTAGGGAGCGGTTTGCGCGGTGGCGATTGGTGGGATCAATGGGGTACTAGCAGTACCGTTGCTGCCCCTAGCGCTGGCACCTCTACTTTCGGACGAATCTCCGACCGCTTCGCGGCTGTTGATGGCCTTGCGGCTCGCTATTACAACTACAACTGGACCACCAGCACCGGCTCAGGCTCTACCATCGTTTACTACTACTGGTACGATGTCCTTTACCCCGGAGCGCGGTTTGCCAGGACAGCCCCGTAATGAGATAAAGATTCTTCAATTATTGAAGCTTTGATAAAAGTCACCAAGATTTCGATTTGATAAAATGCTGTCAATTAATAAATTCTAAGGAATATTTTCCTTCCCTAAATCAACGCATACAGAAATCCTCCTAGGGTCGAGGACCATTTGTCAACGGTGTGTTTTGCCTGAAAGCAAACCCGATATTGGGATGGACCAAGAGGGTTTCTGTAATATTTGTTGTGGGTTCAATAAACAAAAAGACACCAGCCGGCATTATCGACCAATTGTTATTTGAATTTTTTCCGTTTATAATTCAATGAAAGATTTTAGCTACACTCATTATCATGTTGAAATGAGCAAAATGGTTCGTGAATTATTATTGTCACGTCAGGAAGCGTTAAAATTATTAGAAATCAATTTTGATCATGACGTATTGGAGCTTGTTAAGCAAAAGCTTAGATGACACGCCATAGTTATGTCACCCCTATGATGTAAATAAAAATGTTAAAACACATTCAAAAAATAACACAACATGTAATAAGAGTGGTGCAACGGGTTTTAATTGCCGTCTTTTTGGTTATTTTATATGTTATTGGATTTGGCCTCACTTCCTTATTTTTTAGGATCTTCAAGCGCGATTTTTTATCAAAGAAATGTGAGATAACCAACGCCTGCTGGCGTGATGCTTTAGGCTACGAAGTCAATGAAGAGGATAATCTGCGGCAGTCATAAGTGATTAATTGATTTGTAACAAAAGAGGATAATGATGAACAAGGTGCGATATGTCTTTAAAGAAATGTTCTATTTGATCAAAAAACACAAAGTGGCTTTTTTACTTCCCATCCTTATTGTACTTATCCTGTTAGTCTTTTTAGCGTTTTATATCGGTCCCGCCATAGTCACAACATTTATTTATGCCGGAATTTAGACTGGGTCCCAAGGGAGGTTGATCCTTAAAAGTTGAACATTCAATATGAATATATTAGGAATATCTTGTCATTATCATGATTCTGCGGCGTGTTTGATTAGGGATGGTCAAGTTGTTGTGGCTGTCCAGGAGGAGCGATTTAACCGAAAAAAGAACACCTCAGAATTTCCGATCCACGCGATCAATCATTGTGTCCTTGAAGGGGGCATCACGTTTGCTGATATTGACTATATAGGTTTTTACGAGAAGTCCTTTCTTAAATTTTCCCGGGTTATTATTGATCATCTGCAGGCATGGCCGTATTCTTTAAATAATTTTCTTCAGACAATGCCGTATTGGTTGCAAGACAGGCTGGTTTTGCCATTGACATTAGAAAAAGAAATCGGGTTTAAAGGGAAAGTTTTCTTTATTAAGCACCATTTATCGCACGCGGCAAGCGCTTTTTTAGTTTCTCCTTTTGACGAAGCGGCTATCTTAACGGGAGATGCCGTTGGGGAATGGGCGACCATGACCTATGGCCGTGGTGAGGCCCAAGATATCCAGGTTTTGAAGGAAATACAGTATCCCAATTCTTTGGGATTGGTATACACAGCCGTGACAACATATTTGGGTTTTGCCGCGCATGAGGGAGAGGGCACAGTTATGGCACTGGCCGGTTGTGGTAGGCCTAAGTATTTGGATAAATTCAAAGAGATCGTCAAAGTCAAGGCAGACGGAAGCCATATCATTGACACAAGGTTTTTTGGGTTTAATCAAGGCCCCAGGATGTATAGCCGGCAATTTTTAAAAATGTTCGGTCCTGATAGAAAACTTGAAGCAACGATTGAAGAGCGGCATTGCGATATTGCGGCAAGTTTGCAGAAGTTTACTGAGGAAACTCTTTTGACGATTACCCGCTATCTTTATCAGGAGACAAAGTTGGATAAATTGTGCCTGGCCGGCGGGTTATTCTTAAATTGTGTTGCTAACAGCAAGATTTTGCAACAGGGGCTTTTTAAAGAAATTTTTATTCAACCAGCCGCGGGGGACAGCGGCGGCGCTTTAGGGGCCGCGGCATATACTAATAATTGTATTTTAAGAAATCCCAGGAATTATGTGATGCGGCATGCGTATTTAGGGACAGGATATTTGGATGCGCAGATTAAAAGGATTTTATTAAACCGTAATATCATTTTTAATGAGTATAGCGATGATGGTTTGTCCAAGCATGTGGCCCAACAGATAGCTGATGATAAAATTGTAGGGTGGTTCCAAGGCAAAATGGAATTTGGGCCAAGGGCTTTGGGTAACCGGTCAATTTTAGCCGACCCGAGAAACCCCGGCATAAAAGAAATATTAAATGCAAATGTAAAAAAGAGAGAGCCGTTCAGGCCTTATGCTCCTGTTGTATTAGAAGAAAGGGCAGAAGAGTTTTTCGAATTACCATGCCGCTCTCTTTTTATGTCATTGGCTTCCATGGTAAAAGAGGGGAAAAAAGAAGTTATTCCCGGAGTCGTTCATGCCGATGGTACGGCCCGGGTCCAGACGGTGAGTAAAACCACTAATCAAAAGCTTTGGCAATTAATTAAGGAATTTGAGAATATTACCGGTATACCGATTATAATAAACACTTCTTTTAACTTAAGAGGTGAGCCTATAGTTTGTACTCCCGAGGATGCGATTGATTGTTTTCAAAGGAGCAAGATGGATTGTTTGGTTTTAGGGAATTATGTTATCGAGCGATTGGGCAACTAAAATGAACAATAAAAAACAGCAAATCCTGGCATTTTTGATGGGGCTGTTTACAATCCTCATACTTCTTGAAGCAGGTCTGCGGATTGTAAGTTATGGCTATCAAAACAGCAGGGTAGTCCTCGATTGGTCCGTTATTCATAAACAGAAAAACAGTTTTGTTATGTTGTGTTTGGGGAATTCATATACGTTCGGCGTCGGATCTCCTTTGGGAGAGAGCTATCCTGACCAATTACAACGTTTGTTTAATGCAAGGACCGAGCTTAAGAATGTTACTGTTATTAATGGCGGTGTGGGCTCTCAAAATACAGCACAATTGTTAGATAGATTGGAAACTAATATTAATAACACGAAACCAGATCTCATCATTCTTCAGACAGGTCAGCCCAATTGGTGGAATTTTTATACATATAACAGCCGTCTAAACAGGATAGCTATAGACAGGAAGTCTTTTAAGGAAAAATTTTCTCCTTTGTATGATTTTTTTGCTGAAAGCCGTGTATGCAGGTTAATATTTTATTTAAAAATAGAGATCGAAGAATCGGTGGTCCCCAGCTACCGAAAGGAAAAAGAATATAGGAATTCAGTAAGGTGGATAGAGACTGGGGATAAAGATTTCTTTGCTGATGAGCAGAAAGTTAACAAAGCGATTAATTTGTTCTTAAAAGGGGTAGAAATAGACCCGAATTATCCGGACAATTATGTTTACCTTTATCGAATTTATTTTTGTCGATCAAATTATGATGAAGCTTTAAAATGGCTTATGAAAACTCTTACCGTAAATTCAGCCTTCGGCGATTCTTATAAATATCTAACATATAATTTTCTTAGAACAGGGAGAGATATTCCGTTTATCCCTGACCATGAAAAAATTAAGAAAGAAATAGACAAATTGATGGATGAATTTAAGAAAACCAATACCGAATCTTCTTTAATTCTTGCGGACTCAAAAATTAAAAGTTGGGCAGAGTCGGATATTATAGAAATGATACGCATTATTCGAAGCAAGAATATCAAAATAGTCTTACAAACTTATCCGTACAGGATCAAGAGTCACGGCATTCCCTTTGGACAGGAAATAAATGATATTATACGTGATGTGGCCGTTCGATTCAAGATACCATTGGTGGATCAAGAGAAGATATTTCAGGAGACAAAGGATCAAGGGACAGGAGACAATGAGGGATATTTTGTGGCTGATGGGCACTGCAATAACCGGGGCTATAAACTAATGGCTGTGAATGTTTATAACAAAATCGTTGAAGCGGGAATACTGGACATGCCGCATGTTAAGGACTAAATTATGGGGCAACTTCTGACTATTAAACATTTTATAAAATTCATCTAGGGTGGCGAGGTTTATTTTGAGACCATTTTATATTAAACTGCTTTCAATCATTCTCATTTTTTGTTTAGGAGTTCTCGTCTATTCCAATACTTTTTTTTGTTCCTTTCATTTCGATGATGTCATTTATATAATTAATAATTTTTTTATAAAGAATATCCAGCATTTGTTAAACATCTGGGTGGCGTGTCCCTGCCGCTTTATTACTTTTTTCTCCATTGCTTTTAACTATCATTTCAATGGGCTTAATGTGTTTGGTTACCATCTGTTTAATCTGGCGGTTCATTTGGGCACAGCCGTTTTAGTCTGGTGGCTAACTCTTCTGACTCTTTCCGTTCCGGCTATGAAAGAGGAGAAAATTGCTCGTCATGCCAATCTTATTGCTTTATTTGCAGGGTTAATATTTGTAAGCCACCCGATCCAAACTGAAGCAGTCACATATATCTGGCAACGGGCCGCTTCTATGGCGGCCTTTTTTTATCTGGCGTCGTTATGTTTCTATGTTAAATCAGGGTTATTGCAGGACGCAGAATCTTCCAGTGTCAAAAGGTCCAATGCAATCGACGTCTCCAGTGTCATTGCGAGCGAAGCGAAGCAATCTTTTAAAGAACAACAAATTTTGTTGAGATTGCCGCGTCGCCTTCGGCTCCTCGCAATGACATTTTACATTAGCGCGTTGATAACAGCCATTATGGCCATGTTCACTAAGGAGAATGCTATAACCCTGCCTTTGATGATTGTGTTTTATGAGTTTAGCTTTTTTAAAACCAAGAAAAATCTTAGTTGGCCCTCATACCGTACACTCGTTGTTACTCGGAAACACTTAATCCCTTTCTTGCTCACCCTATTTATTATTCCTGTGACAATGTTGCTTACTAAATCAGACAGATTTCAAGAGATTCAGAGTGTTGTCAAGGGGCCTGAAGGCATATCACCAATACATTATCTTCTGACTCAATTCAGGGTGATGGTTACCTATATAAGGTTGATTTTCCTGCCTTTAAACCAGAACCTGGATTATGATTATCCCATTTTCAAGAATATTTTTGAAATACCCGTATTGACCAGCTTTTTATTTTTAATGGGTATTCTTTTTTGCGCAAAACGCCTGTTTTTAAAATACAGGTTGATTTCTTTTTCTATTTTTTGGTTTTTTTTGACTCTTTTACCTGAATCAAGTTTTTTGCCCCAGAACGATGTGATTCTTGAGCACCGGCTTTATTTGCCGTTAGTTGGGTTTTGTATATTTTTAGTAAGTAGTGTGTACTATCTTTGGGGCCCTCATCGTCCTCATGCCGGACACTCCCGGGAGGTCGCCGGACACTCATCGTTATTCGGAAAGAATACTATTAAAACGATGATTATAGTCCTAACTATAATTATTGCCTGTTATTCAGTCTTGACATATCAAAGGAACAAAGTTTGGAAAGATGATATTACTTTGTGGAATGATACCGTTCAAAAGTCTCCTCATAAAGCAAGGGCATATAACAACCTCGGACTTATTTACGATAAACAAGGTAATTTCTCCCAAGCTCTGTCCGATTATAATAAAGCTATTGAAATAGCCCCCCACTTGGCAATGGCTTATAACAACCGTGGTAGCACTTACGCCAAACAAGGCAACTTCACTTTAGGCCTATCTGATTTTAACAAAGCTATTGAAATAGATCCTGGATCTGCAGGAGCATATAATAACCGTGGAGATGCATATTATGGCCAGGGTAACTTTACTCAAGCTATGTCTGATTATAACAAAGCTATTGAAATAAATCCTGGCTATGCAGAGGCCTATTATAACCGTGGCAGTGTTCACGCCAAACAAGGTAATTTAATTTTAGGCCTGTCTGATTTTAACAAAGCTATTGAAATAAATCCTGATTATGCAAACGCCTACTATAACCGCGGTAGTATCGATACCGAACAAGGGGATTATACTCGAGCCATATTTGATTTTAATAAAGCTCTTGAACTAAATCCTAAAGATGCAGAGGCCTATTATAAACGTGGCATTCTCTATAAAAAGCAGGGTGATTTCACTCGAGCCCTGTCTGATTATAACAAGGCCATTGAAATAAATCCTGATTATGGAGAGGCCTATAATAACCGTGGGGATATTTATTGTCGACAAGGCAACTTCACTCAAGCTTTGCCTGATTTTAATAAAGCCATTGAAATAAATCCTGAGTTTGCGGGGGCTTTTTACAACCGTGGTCTTGTTTACGCTAAACAAGGTAATTTTATTCTAGCTGTGTCAAATTACAGTAAGGCTATTGAACTAAATCCGCAGTTTGTGGCAGGGTATAATTACCGGGCTATTTCGTATTATCAGTTAAAAGAATACGATAAGGCTTGGGCAGATGTGCGTAAAGTAGAAGAATTTGGGATGCATGTGAATCCCGAATTGGTCAACGCGCTCAGGCAAGCATCAGGTAAGGATAAATAATTTATTTAGGCCAACCTTGCGGCCACCGACGATCCATGGCGATGATTTGCAGAGGGTTAATGGTAAGCTCCTGCGGAAAACTTTTGCGTTTTAATATTGAGCATGATAACATTATCCGGGAGATAAGAAATTTATGAATAACAAAGTTAATTTGTATAAAAAAATAGGAATGTCTTTGGCGTTATTATTTTTGCTGTGCAATCTCTTGCTGCTATGTTGGTATCTTTTCATTGGCTATCAGGTGAGTTTTCATTCAGACAGTGCGATCAAGGTGTTGTTAGCCAGAGAGGTTGTTAAAACCGGTCAGTATTTTCCGCATGACTGGGTTTATGGGAATGGGGAGATTTGGGTTCTATGCGGGCAAACATTTATAATTCCGTTACTAGCATTCTTTCCGGCCGGTTTTTTTGTTCATGCCATTTCAGGCTTGGTGTCTTCGGCATTAATTCTTTCAGGTGTTTGGTTTTTAACGGGTTTGTTCGAGATTGGAAAAATCAAACGGGTCACTATAGTTGCCATACTGGCCGCTGGCATATCTGCTTGGATGTCTGAAAATTTATATGGTCAAGTATCTTATGGGTATGGGGTTTATGGTATATGCTATATCATTTATTTTGCTTGGGCGTTTTTGACTTCTATTGGACGACGGAAAATTCTATTTGGCGTTAGCTTGTTTTTAATTCTTTTGTTGGTCTTTTGGGCAACCCCTCAAAAGACCGCAATATTCTTAGGACTACCGCTCCTTCTAGCTGTTGCTCATTACATGATAAGCGATGTAGCCTTGAGCGCTTATTCAAGTCGAGAGCGGCGAGTTGGTTATCATCTGATTGCAATTATGTTTTTATCAGCCGCGGTTGGAACAGCGTTCCATTCAATAACTTTACTTGGTGTTAATAACGTTCTTGGCCTCTCCAATCCTCGATGGCTCTCCTATGATGAGATGGTGCGTAATGCAACGGTCACGCTGCAAGGTTTTTTTGCATTATTTGGTGGATTGCCGAGTCCCGGAGGCATACTTGCCAGCAAGAGCGGCATATACGAAGCAATTCGTTTCATTTCAGCTTTGGCTCTTCTCGTGTTGATGCCGCTCTCACTTCGGAGGGCATTGCAACAGAAGGCCCGTGGCCCTCAGTTTGTTGCATCATTCACCCTTGTGTCGGTATTATTGATACTTTTTATTGAGCTCGCAACTTTCGTGCCTGGCGCAAACGGCGATCCCATTACGAAATCACGGTACCTCGTTCCTTCGTTGGTGTTGCTGCTCATTATTGTGCTGGCGCAAAATTACAAATTCACAAAAACGCCTTTTCTGGCTTTAATGAGCGCCATTGTAAGTATAACGTTTATTACGAGCGCGTACTCAGCTTTTGGCTTATCAAATTACTATAGTAAGATGAATGGCGGGATATCAGCGCAACAGCACAATCCTTTAGAAAACCTGAAAGATTTTTTGCTGGCCAACGGTTTGCGCTATGGCTATGCTTCATATTGGCATGCAGGTGTACTTAGTGTGCTTAGTGACGAAAAAGTTTTGGTCCGACCGGTTGGATTTGATCGTGGTTTGCCGATGCCCATGCGGTTTACGTCATCAAACCGTTGGTATCGACCAAGCGCATGGCAAGGTGAAACATTCCTTTTGTTAACGGAGCAAGAGGTACATATGATTCGATGGGATCACTTAGGCTGCTATCACGCGAAACCCGTTCGAGAGCTTCATTTTGAAGAGTTTACGATTTTTGTGTTTGCACAAAATTTGGCAAAAATTTTGCCAGGATGGGATAGTGGCTATCAAGAACCAGTCAGCTTTCCAGCATCGACTTATTCACTGACCCAAATCGGCAGGTTCTATGACAATTATGAAAATACTGGTAGCGCATTGGTCGCAGAAAAGGGAGAAGTGGGTTGGTTGCATTTTGGGCCATATATTGATGTCGAGCCTGGCACCTATACGGCGAGCTTTGATGTGACGGTTGAATCAACATCTAACCCTTCGGCGTGGTTGGATGTTGCCACCGCATATCCTGGGGCGAGTTTTGAGTTGGCGTCTCAACCCGCATTTCACGGTTCTGGGCAGTCGGATGTTGCCAACGTACCCGGGCAGAAAATACTGGCTAAAACGGTTTTGACAGATAATACATCTGTACGCCGGCTCAGGTTTACTTTGGATAAAATGACAACGCTTGAATTTAGAGTTTGGAGTTTGGGTAATGCGCGGGTTGTGTTTAGAAATATGAGTATTGTAAGAAATGACCTAAATAAAGAATGACCGTTGAATTTCGTTATGGTGGCCTATGACATCTTCTCATCTCTCTGTGGTTGTTCCGGTCTATAAGGCAGAAGGGTGCCTTGTTGAGTTATACCGGAGGCTTAAGGACGCTTTGGAGAGCATCTCAACGAATTTTGAAATTATTCTCGTTGAAGACTGCGGCGGCGACAGTTCGTGGAGAATCATTGAGGAATTGGCTCTCTTGGATCCGCGCGTACGCGGTATCCAGTTCAGCCGTAATTTCGGCCAGCATTATGGCATTACCGCGGGTTTGGATCATTGTCATGGTGACTGGGTGGTGGTGATGGATTGTGATTTGCAAGATCGCCCTGAGGAAATCCCTCGCCTGTATGCTAAGGCGCAGGAAGGTTATGACATTGTATTAGCGAGGCGTGGTATGCGGCGTGACTCGCTGCTTAAAACCATCACCTCTTACCTATTCTACCGGCTGTTTAGCTATCTTGCCGATATTGATTACGATGGATCGTGCGGCAACTTCCGTATCATGTCGAGAAAAGTGGTGGATAACTTTTGCCTTATGCGCGAGCAATTACGTTTTTTGGGAGGATTGGTGCAGTGGATGGGTTTCCCAACCGCTATCATAGAGGTCGAACACGTAGAACGTTCGGAGAGAAAGTCTACCTACACTTTTGTCAAGATGTGGAAGGTGGCCGTAGAGAGTATAATTGCCTATTCTGACAAGCCGTTACGATTGGCTGTACAATTTGGCTTTTTGATGGCATTTTTTGCTTTCTGTTATGGGATATATATCCTGATACACGCTACGGTTTATGGCGCGTCAGTCCAGGGATGGGATAGTTTAATCGTTTCGCTATATTTCATCGGGGGCATCATCATCGCTCTCCTTGGTATTATCGGCGTCTATCTTAGCAAGACCTTTGACGAAAGCAAAAAACGTCCACTCTATATCATCCGCAAAACCACCAAACAGAGGTGATCACATGAATAACTTGTTAAGGAGGATGGGAGTATTCTTTTTGGGAGGCATGTTTTTGTCAGGTTTTTCATTCCCGGCATTGGCACAGCAGGTAACACTCGATGACCTGCTTAAGCGTGTTGAGGCGCTGGAAAAGGAGAATGCGTCTCTTAAGGCAGAGATTCAGTCGATACAAAATAACCAGGCCCAGAGGCCCCAAGTTGCTGTTTCACCCGAGGCTGTTTCTGCTGTTTCTGTCCCAGCTCCCGCTCCTGCCCCCCCTGGCTTGAATTTTGTTACATCTAAACTAAAATTGAATATTTCCGGTTTTATTCGGGTTGAGAATGTTTATTCTACTGCTTCGGCAGCTACCGCCGGCTCTAATCAGTATAGTAACGTCGTATCATACGTCGCTCCGCATGGGACAATCGGCAAGTCTCAGAAAAACGATACAATTTCTGCCCAAGACAGCACTTTTAATCTCAATATTGCCGGACCAGATATCCTTGGAGGAGGTAAAACCAGCGGTATGGTGCAAATTAACTTTAACAATCCGATCGCTTCCAGCAGCGCTGAAACGTATCAACCGCGTCTTCGTTTGGCCTATGCTTCTATAGATTATGACAAATGGGGTGTCACCGCCGGTCAGAATTGGGACTTCTTTGCTCCGCTTAGAACAGATACCATCAACTTTAGTCTTATGTGGCGCTCAGGTGACTTTGGATTTTATCATCCGGAAGTTTATTGGACCGGTCAGGAGGATGTTTTAGGAGGCAGGGTTAAAACACAGGTGGGGATTATTGATAGTAATAATATTTATCAGGATAATGCCGGGGCTCCCATTGCCGGTGTGTACACGAGCTATACAACTCAAATTGCTGGAAAAGATATCACCATCGGTGCTGGCGGTATTTTTGGCACAAGCTCGACATCAACCTTAAATATCCAGGGTAATAGGGATAATAATATTTATGCGGAAGATGTCAATGCTCAAGTAAAATTTACAAATTGGCTTTCTTTAAAAGGTCAGGGATTCATGGGGGGCAATCTGGCTAATTTTATGGGAGGACCTTGTAATACATCAATTCCTGGCATAACAGATCCGGAAAATCCTCAGTACAGCAAGCCCCTTCAAACGATGGGAGGTTTCGCTGAATTTACTATTAAGCCTTTAATGAAATTGAAATTTAATTTGGGCGCTGGTATTGATGATACAACAAATCGTAGTTCTGTAATTGCAAGTTCTACTGATTTGGCCGCGATGTGGAGCACCAATAGATCCTATTTTGCCAATGTAAATTATAATTTGACCCAAGACTTTGTTTTAGGGGTGGAATATCAGTACCTTCATACAAACTATCTGGATGGGGTCATAGGCTCAGATAACCGTATAGACACATTTGTGACCTATAATTTCTAAGAATTATTTTGAGTCCTAAGGATAGTAATTGGATAAATATTTTGTGATATATTTTTTAAGAATTTTCTTGGATCAAAGGAGCTTTTTAAAGAGTTTGACACCTCTTTATGTTTTAATTAGCCTATTTTTTTTATGTAGCGTTGGCTTTTGTTCACAGAAAGATCTGGGGCGGCCATCTGGAAAGAATGAGAAATTCAATGTTGTTTTGATTGTACTGCATGCTTTCCCTCGGAATCATTTAGGGTGCTATGGATATCCCGAGAACACATCTCCTGCTATTGATGCTTTGTCAAGAGAAGGTATAACTTTTAATAATGCTTTTTGTCACTTTCCTGAGACATGGGCAAGCATGGCTTCTGTTTACACTTCCCTGTATCCATCTTCTCATCAGGTAATATTTATGTTTAGAGACAAGTTGCCAGATAGAGTATACACACTGGCAGAAATATTAAAAATACATGGTTATTCTACTGTCTGGTTTGGTAATAAAGAAGATCCTTTTCTGTCTGGCGCAGATGCAGGACTGTTAAAGGGGTTTGATGAGGTGTATCAGTTAAGAGAGGCAACACTTCAAGGTCAGCCTCGGCGGTTTCTGGTGTTAAAAAAGGGGGTCGATGAGGCGCATCAGTTAAGAGAGTCGCCTGAAGAGATATTGCTATGGATCAAAAAGCATGATAAAAAACAGTTTTTTTTAACGATACATCCGGAATGTACTCATCCAACGGCGATCCTTAGCATTGGAGTGGACAATCGTTTTTCCAGGCGAGTTCCAAGGGAGTTTTTTGATGAAATTGATCAGAGTTATAAAAATGCATGGATGCAGGTACAGGAAAGCTTAAAGACTAATCCCGTACTCCTTTATAGAACTTTGGGAGAAGACTGGGTTAGGCAACATCAGAAATTTTTGTTGCAGCCGTATTCAAAAAAATTGATCAGGTTTTTTTATCGATGGGAGGGTGTTGATGATCCAGGATTGGTCGCCCTGCACCATTTATTGATACGGCAGATAGTTGCATTTCTAAATCATCTCAAAGGTCAACGGCTGCAATATACTTTATGGTTATTGGATAGCGCCTTATTGGAAGCGGATGAAGATTTTGTCAGGCAAGTGGTCAACACGTTGAAAAAAGAAGGCGTATATGATAAGACTATTATTATCGTTATTGCAGACCATGGCAACGAATACGGGGAGCATGGGCATACGTGGCACGGCGATTCTTTATATGATGAGGCCTTGAGGATACCGATGATCTTTCATATTCCGGGTTTGAAATCCGGTGTTAAGATTGATTCTATTGTCGAGAGCGTGGATCTTCTTCCAACTATTTGCGATCTTTTAAGAATCCCTGTTCCATATCAGGCGCAGGGGGTTAGTTTGCGAAGACTTTGGGAACGGGGATTTGAGGGGGGGGAACGATATACTATAAGTCAAGCTGTAATGGGCCCCGACCCCACGTTCTCCACCCTTGGGGCGATTCGTTCCAGCCGATGGAAATTGATTATGGATAAGAAAGGATTAGAATTAAAAGAATTGTATGATATAAAAAAAGATCCTGGGGAATTACAGAATGTTATTAGCAGTAATCCGGAGGTGGCTCAAAAATTGAGTAAGGAGTATATTTCTAAAATCAAAAGTTTGCCTTCTTATCAGAATAACAAGAGTGAATTTTTTTCGGATACAGATGAGGAAACGCGTGAAAAAATCCAAAAAATGGGTTATTGGTAAGGAGAGGATTATGTTATTTGTAAGATTCCTTGTAGGAGCGACGTCAGTCTTTTTTGTTTTTTGTTCAACGTTATCGGTTTTTGCTCAAGAGAAACAGGACTTATCTTTCCCTGGTTATAACCTGGTGGTTGTTTCTTTTGATGCGTTACAGGCGGCGCATGTGCATTGTTTGGGGTATCCGAAGGAAACGACTCCCGTCATTGATGATTTCGCGACCAAGGGGTTTTTATTCACACAGGCCATCGCTCAGGCTAGCTGGACAGTCCCTTCACATATGAGTTTGTTTACATCAATGTATCCTTCTGAGCACAGGGTTATCAATAAGTATTCACAATATACCGAACAAATGAAAGTCTTTTCAAATCTTGAAAAACTTTCTCCTGGAACGGCTACATTAGCTGCAATTTTAAAAAAGAACGGGTATGTGACAGGCGCGTTTACGGGAGACGCTGGGGTGTGTGCCAAATTCGGCTTTGGAAAAGGTTTTGATTCTTATTTGGATAGTAAAAAGTTTGCCGGGTTTGATTATAGTGTCCCACCTGCCATTAAGTGGTTGGAAGCTCATAAGGATAAAAAGTTCATGATATTCCTGCATGGATATGATGTGCATGGTCAGCATGACCCCGCGCAGGGGTATAAGAAAATGTTTCTTGATTTTGATTATAAGGGGCCATTTAAAGGTGGTAAGGAAGAGCAGGGGCATCTACGGGAACAAGGATTAAAAGAGGGGATCTTGGAATTGACACATCAAGATGTCCATTTTTGGCGTGCTCTGTATGATGAGAAAATTTATGATGCCAATCAGGAGTTTAAGGTATTTGTCGACGAATTGGATAAGTTGGGACTTATGGACAAGACAATTATCGTGTTGATGTCCGATCATGGCACTGAATTTTATGAACATCACAGATTTGATCACGGATTTTCTCTTTATGACGAATTGATTCATATCCCGCTTGTGATCTATTTACCGCATGTGAAGGGGGGGCAAGTGATCAAAGATCAGGTGAGGGAAATAGATTTGATGCCGACAATTTTGGATCTTTTGAAGATCTCTGTTAAGGGTAAAGTTAAGGCTCAGATGAAGGGTCAAAGTTTGGTTCCATTGTTAAACAGAGGGCATATGGAATTGGACGCTTATTCAGAAACGGATTACCGATTGTATACGCATAAAAGATCGATTAGGACTTTTGATGGGTGGAAGTTCATATATACCCTGGAGAGTGATCAGAAAGAGCTTTATAATTTAAACAAGGATCCGGAAGAGCAGCATAATTTGGTGCAAGTTGAACCAATAAAGGCCTATGAATTAGAGCAGAAATTGTTTCAATGGCTTAAGTCCATGCCAAGGATAGAGAACGATTATACAAAAGAATCTATGATCAAAGAATATTAATGTTTCCTCAGAAAAACGAGTATGATTCCTTTTAATAGACCTTATATAACCGGTCATGAACTTGAATGTATAGCAAAGGCGCAGGCAAATGGCCACCTTTCCAGTGACGGCAGTTTCACGAAGAAATGTCACTCTTGGCTGGAAGAAAAAATGGGAATAAAAAAGGCATTGCTGACGCACTCTTGTACGGCAGCGTTGGAGATGGCGGCTATCCTTGCTGACATCCAGCCCGGAGATGAAGTGATCATGCCGTCATATACCTTTGTCTCTACGGCAAATGCTTTTGTCTTGCGTGGCGCGGTGCCGGTATTTGTAGATATTCGTCAGGATACGCTGAATATGGACGAGACGTTAGTCGAAGCCGCCATCACGCCACGTACCAAGGCGATTGTGCCGGTGCATTACGCCGGTGTGGCCTGTGAGATGGATGTCATTATGGATATCGCGCGGCGGCATAAGTTATTAGTCATCGAAGATGCCGCGCATGGGACCATGTCCTTTTTCAAGGGCCGACCGCTCGGTGGCATCGGTCATTTGGGGGCATATTCTTTCCATGAGACAAAGAATATTACGGCAGGTGAGGGCGGTGCGCTGTTAGTCAACGATAAACGCTTCGCCGAGCGTGCCGAGATTATTTGCAAAAAAGGTACCAATCGAAACCAGTTTTTTAGGGGGGAAGTCGACAAATATACTTGGGTAGATATTGGCTCGTCTTACTTGCCGGGTGAGGTCATCGCCGCTTTTTTGTGGGCGCAGATGCAAGAGGCAGAAACTATCACAAACATGCGTTTGAGCATTTGGCAAAAATATCACGATGCACTTGGCTCTTTGGAAACCGCCGGCATGCTGCGCCGTCCGATCGTGACAAAAGACTGTCAGCATAACGCTCATATGTATTATGTGCTACTCACGCATGGCATTGATCGTCCAACGGTCCTTGACGAGTTTAAGCGTAACAATATTGGAGCGGTGTTTCACTATGTGCCTCTGCATTCATCACCAGCCGGACAACGGTATGGTCGAACTCACGGGGAGCTTGCCATCACCAACTCAGTTTCTGAAAGGTTGATTCGATTGCCATTGTGGGCGGGTTTGACAGCAATCCAGCAGGAATTGGTAGTAGAGACTTTGGCAAGGGCTTTGCATCGAAAACATTCATAAATAGAAAATTATGTTATTAGTTAAAGGCAAACATATTAGTTTTTTTACTGTAGAAGTTACCGATGCTCAATTCATTCTTGATTTAAGATTAAATGAGAAAAAAAACAAATTCATGGCAAGGGTTGACAATGACTTACAGAAACAGATTGATTGGCTTATTTCGTATAAATTAAGAGAAGCAGAGAATAAAGAATATTATTTTAAAGCTGTTGATAAAAATAATAATAATCTTGGGGTAGCCAGGATATATGACTTTATTGATGATTCATTTTACTGTGGAAGCTGGATGAGCATAGAAGGATGTCCGATATATGCAGCTATTGAAGCAATCATTTTATTATATGAATACGCTTTTTATAAGCTTGGTTTTAATAAAGCGCGCTTCGGAGTTCGCAAGGGCAGCGATAATGTCATTGCTTTTCATAAACGGTTTGGGGCAAAAATAGTTGGTGAAGATGATGACAACTATTATTTTAATTTTAAGAAGGAAGACTACGAGTTAATAAAGATAAAATATTCAACATATCTGCCTTAGAGATATTCGGGTCTAACGCCTCAATAATTTCTAAGAAATTCAGGAAGGAAAACACAGCTCTAGTAAAATCCTCGGATACATTAAAGGATTATACATGCAACTATTTAAAATAGCGCATCCGTACAAACAATAGCATTTATTTTCCACTATTAATCTTAACGCCTTCTTTGCTTGAGGAGAGCTCAACGCGTAAGTTACATCGTAATCAAAATCTACAAGATCTGCCATAATATATTCTTTTATATTTTTTCCAAAGCGCGCCTCTTGTTCCAGCCAAATCGGTTCGCAGGGCATTAATTTTCCATCCGGTGTAATAACAACCATCTTCTTTCCAGCAAGACAGCGGAAAAGGCATTTTTTTTGTTTCATAGTCTCAAATATAGTTTTTTTAATCATTTTCATAATGCAAGGAGTTAACCGATAAACAAAAGGAAGGCCTTTGAAATTGTTTTTTACTTTATATTTATCTATAGAATCCAGAACCTTCTTTACATGTTCAATTTCAATATCTTTTTCTCCTTTCAAGCATATATCTCCACGTATCAAACTGAGCTGGTGCGCGTTTGCTTTAAAATTTTGACTTACAAACTTCGTAATTTCACTTACTTTATCCAAGTTGCTTTTTTTAACAACCGTGATGAATTGAATAACCAATCTCTTGTTTTTTTCTCTAAGCTTTTCTAATTCTTTAACGGTTTCACAAAGTTTAACAAAACAACCTTCAAGGCCGCACGAAATATCATGATCTCTTCCGATGCCATCTAAGGAAATATTTATATTAAAATAGGCCTCTGGGCATTTAATTAACATCTCATTAACATCTTGGATTATTTTTTGTGTCAATACGCCATTGGTGGGAATACTAATTTGACGGGTTTCGCTATACAAATAAAACACAGATACTATCTGAGCAATATCCTGCCTAAGGAAAGGCTCTCCTCCGGACAAGAGTAACTGCGGAAGTGGCTTCATGCTTAATGCTATTTTTTGAATAGCGGGAAGTGTTAATTCTATTTGATGGATCTTCTTATCTTGAACATTACGCCAATTAAAACACGTCTGGCAACAGCAATTACAGCGGGATGTAATAAAAAAAACGAGATAGCTCGGGTGGCTCTGATTAATCACACCGAAAAAATATTGGGAAAACAGTTTAAAATATTTCAGAGACATGATTTTTTGAATTTGTATCAAATTGGCATTTAATGCTTTCTAAAAAACCACTGATAAGTCCCATGGTTATCAATATGGAAAAAAGACAATAAAAAAAACAACCTTTAATCATAAAACGTAAACCGTCGCTTTTATAAAAATCTATGAATAAATCTCTTTGTACTAATATGGCCATTAAAAAGGTTATCAGCCAAATTAAAAAAAGTGGCTTAAAGAATATTCCAATGATAAATAATATTATTGAAAAATTAATTAAAAGTAGCGCATAGGCATCCTTCCTAAATGAAGCATCCTTCTTTATTTTATTTTTCAAATTTAACTGGATCATTTCACTGCTATTCCTATAGTAACGCCTACATATCTTTAAGAAAGTATTTGGAAAATGATGGCTATTAAACAGTGTCTTATCATATAAGATCATATACTTGTTTTTCATGCGCATACTAAATTCATGATCTTCTATGGAAGGCTTTCTGTAGCTTTCATTAAAACCTCCTATATCCTTAAATACGCTTTTTTTCAAACAGCCACAACGAGTACAAATAAAATTAGTACCGTCTTGGCCCTTTCCGTTAAACAGCCCTAACAACCTTCGGTGCTCTTTTAATGCGAAGTATTGCGAATAAAAATTTTGATTTAGAGGAATCGGCGACGAGAAGGTCCCCACGCCAGCTATACGAGGGTCATTCTTCATATATGTAAGCATACTATTAAATAGATTGGGAGAAAAAGTCACATCAGAGTCCAAAAATATTAAAATATCATTCTTTGAATTTTTTACCCCTGTATTACGAGCAAAAGCCGGCCCCTTATTTTCTTTTAGTTCAATAATCTTTACAGGAAAGTTCTTGCATATACTTACAGTATTATCTGTCGAGCAATCATCTACTATGATAACCTCAAAATCTTTGCATGATGAGCTAAATGTTGATTTAAGCGTATCTCCAATTGTATTTTCTGAGTTGTAAGTACAAATAATTACGGAAATTTTATTTTCATTCATATATTTGATTTCTTTAATGGCTCTGACACCCTGCGTATCACTTGCCCATTCGGTAACGTTGACATTAATTTTATAGCAAAGTATAATGTTTTCCAATAATATTAATCACTTAAAAGAATGATTCTGTTGGAATCAGAGATATAAAAATCCTCCAATAGTGGTCACTGTTGGGGGATTCTTTAATGTCCTTATGAAAAACAATATTATATTCCTTGGATTCATCTGCTGTTTTTATTTGATCGGCATGTCGTATGCCGACGCCGCTAAGAAAGACAAAGGGGCTTCGCGTGTCCAGTTTCAGGATGTGATCGCAA
>CAZABZ010000005.1:0-8503 GCA_964483535.1 uncultured Planctomycetales bacterium
TTTCAGGAACATCAGTAACCAGACATTCGGTAGTCAAAAGCAGTGCCGCGATGGACGCCGCGTTTTGTAAAGCATAACGGGTCACCTTGGCTGGATCTATAATACCTGCTTCGATCATATCGACATACTGGTCAGAATTGAAGTCATAACCAAAGTCAGCATTTTTTTCATTCATCAAATGCTCAAAAATGACAGAGCCTTCCAAACCGGCATTGGAAGCTAATTGACGCAAAGGAGATTCCAAAGAACGGCGCACAATTTCGGCACCGGTCTTCTCGTCACCTTTAAGGTCAATGGCTTCCAAATCCTTGATGCAGCGCAAAAGGGCCACGCCACCGCCGGGCACAATCCCTTCTTCCACGGCCGCGCGGGTCGCATGTAAAGCATCCTCGACACGGGCCTTCTTTTCTTTCATTTCAGTTTCCGTGGCAGCGCCCACATTGATAATGGCCACCCCGCCCGCGAT
This sequence comes from uncultured Planctomycetales bacterium, assembly GCA_964483535.1. Lineage (GTDB taxonomy): Bacteria > Omnitrophota > Gorgyraeia > Zapsychrales > Fredricksoniimonadaceae > JABDGZ01. The sequence goes on from CAZABZ010000005.1 coordinate 467, forward strand.
CTTGGCCAGGCGTTCCTGTAATTTTTCTTTATCATAAGAAGAATCAGTGGTGTCGATTTGGTTCTTGATCTGGGCCAAACGGCTTTTAATATCAGCCGATTTCCCGCCACCCTGAACGATGGTGGTATTGTCCTTGTCGATCTTGACCTTCTTGGCACGGCCTAAATCAGCGACATCGATATTCTCAAGTTTAAGCCCTAAATCCTCGGTGATAGCTTTACCGCCGGTCAAAACAGCGATGTCTTTTAACATTTCCTTACGACGATCGCCATAACCGGGGGCCTTGACCGCGGCGCAATGCAAGGTGCCGCGCATCTTGTTGACGACCAGGGTCGCCAACGCTTCGCCTTCGACCTCTTCGCAGAGAATCAATAAAGGGCGTCCAGCTTTAGCCACTTTTTCCAAGACAGGGAGAATGTCCTTGATGCTGGAGATTTTCTTTTCATAAAGCAGGATATAAGGATCTTCAAGTTCGCAGGTCATCTTTTCCATATCGGTTGAAAAATACGGAGAAAGATATCCCTGATCGAACTGCATACCCTCAACGATCTTAAGTTCCGTAAAAATAGTTTTGCTTTCTTCAACTGTGATGACGCCATCTTTGCCGACAGCTTCGAAAGCTTCAGCGATTTTCTTGCCGATGACATTATCATTGTTCGCCGCGACGGTCGCAACCTGCTCGACTTCTTTTGAATTCTTTAGGTCGACCTTCTTGGCGATCTTTTCCACACGGGCCACGACCCGCTCAACCGCCAATTCAATCCCGCGCTTTAAAGCCATGGGATTGGCCCCTGCGGTCACGTTCTTTAAGCCTTCACGGTAAATGGACTCGGCTAAAACAGTCGCGGTGGTTGTCCCATCACCGGCGATGTCAGAGGTCTTTTCAGCGACTTCCTTGACCATCTGAGCACCCATATTTTCAAAAGCATCTTCCAATTCTATTTCTTTGGCAACCGACACACCGTCCTTGGTGACTGTCGGGGACCCGAATTTCTTGTCTAAAACCACATTACGGCCTCTGGGGCCTAAAGTGATTTTTACCGCGCGTGATAACTGTTCCACACCACGCAAAACTTTGCGGCGCGCTTCATCTTCGAATAATAATTGTTTTGCTCCCATTTTACTTCCTCCTAAATTATTAAGATTTTACGATAGCCAAAACGTCTTCTTCCTTCATGATTAAAAGCTCTTCACCGTCAGTGGTGGTGATTTCCGTGCCGCCGTATTTGGCGAACAAAATGCGGTCCCCTACCTTGACTTCCAAAGGCACAATGTGGCCGCTGTCAGACGCTTTTCCCTTACCCACGGCGATGACTTTGCCTTCTTGGGGTTTTTCTTTGGCGGTTTCCGGAAGCAAAATGCCGCCCTTGGTGACTTCTTTAGCTTCCAGCACCTTGACCACAATGCGGTCAGCTAATGGTTGAATAGCCATAACTTCTCCTCCTTGGAATTACGGTTGATATTAAATTGGTCATTCCAGACCCTACTATTTGCAAAAGCAAAAAACGGGGCGAAGAACCTTTTTTAGCACTACCAATCTTGGAGTGCTAATATAGCGGGAGATGAAAATTTTGTCAAGAAAATTTTAGCAGTGGATTAAACGGAGCGCTAATTTGATTCCCTCAACCCCAAGAGCGGCATAAGATTTACGGGAACAACGTCGAGGATTTGGATCCTGACACCGGAGAAATCCCCGCGTCTAAATTGAGCGATCATGGCAGGGTCAAAGGTGATATCCACCTTCTCTCCTTCGCTTTGCATGTTCAAATTCCTGGAATTAAGGTCGATACCTCCGGGGATCTTCGCCAAAGCCGCAGCCCCCTTCATTGCGAAATCTTTCAGCCCCAATTGTTCAAAATTATCAGGTTTAGCAATAATTGGGCTGACATTGTATTTCCTTAACACTTCATATAAATTGTAATTTTGCAACTCATCGAATGCTTTAGCAAACCTTTCTCTCTGTGGAGCGCTTAACTCTTCCGAGTCCAAATAAACCTTACTTTTTAGGGGATCTGTCCCCGAAGGACGAAAACTCATTCCCGTCACTAAAGGAATTTTTCCTTCTGTTGGTTTAAATTCCATAGGAACGCCTTCCGGCATGGTCTTGCCTCCAGCTAAAGGCTCTTCAGTTAAAGTCATTGCCGATAAACATTTCCATGTATCAGCATATTCAGGCAATACTTCAGTCAACATCTTTATGGCTTGCGCCAAAGGAATAGATCTATCCCTGACTGCTTTAGCCATGGAAAAAAAGAAATTATTAAAATTATTCTTAATCGCCTCACTTTGGGCCAAGGCTTTCTGCTGCTCTGAATACTCAAGAGCGGCAATTTCTCCTTGATTGCCATGAATAATATCAATACGAACATCTATCTTTGACTTCAATTGATATTTTCGAAATGAACGATCAAGGAAATTCAAAAACGAATAATTTCCCTCTACCGCCTTTGCCAGTACATTAGGGCCATTTATTTCTGAATCTGCAGGCATGATTTTAACCGCAGCTAAAAACTCTTTAGAAGAAAACAGTACTTCAGAAAAAAGGGAATCAGCTGCGCTTTTTTCCGGCATTGCCAGCACTTTGTCTCCCAATACATTATAACTTGGAGCATTCAAACCACCTACGCGGCCGCCGCTTTCTTCCTCTGCGGAATGGATACGAATTTGTTTGTTACGATTAAGCGTGATTTCCCTGCCCAAATTATCAAAAAAAGTGAATTCAGCTTCACCAGGACGATTAAAATACCACTCTTCAACCCTTGATCGTAATTCTGACAAATTTTTAAAACCAACCCTGGCCATAATATTTAAAAGCCCCTCAACCGCGTCTCCAAATTCAACCCATGCGTGACTGGACACATAGGTAATAAGGTGCAAAGAAAGATAGTTATCCCATGTGCCATTGTCTATCATATTTTCCACGTCAGCAATATCCAGCGCCAAAAACGACTTATTTGGAGAAGGAGCAATAAGAATTTTATCGCCTTCTAACGGATAATACTCTACCCCATATTCAGAAAGCAGAAGTTTAACTTCCGGAGTATTTTGTAAAATCTGTTTAACAACAAACCTGTCGGAATCGGGATCAGCCTCATAAACACGGGTTCCGATAGGCAAACCTTTAAGTAAAACAGGATATGGAATGGTCCTGACAACTATCGGCATTGTCGTATCCACCCCCAAATGATCAATACTATAAGAAATTTCTCCTGTTGGACTGCGTTTCTGTGTAACCACATATCCAACATTAAAATAGGGATCTTCCTCTTGCATGACGGGTATAAAAACATCCGGATTAATGCCTAAATTTTTCATCAACGATTTTAATGTTTTCCAAGTTGATCCGTTCAGGCAGTTCAAAACAATTTTCTGCCCCTTTTGGGTTGCCTCATTGATCAATTTGACATCTTCTGGAGTGAGGTTCAAAATAGAAGAATAAAGTTTAGTCATGCGGTCATAGGTCAATGTTTTAAGAATATTCTGGTTGTCCGCCCGTCCCATGACTACTTCAGTCTTTCCTTCTGTGCCATAAACTTCTTGTTCAATTTTTCGGCTTAAAATGGTCCGGTATTTCTCATAAACATCCGGTAACAATTGAGCCCCGTTGGGAGCAAGCGCCTTTCTGCCGGCCATGTAATTGGAACTATGGCTGGAAGTGTAGTGCGTTGCGCCAACAGCGCCCAATAAATAAGTTAAGTATGAAAACATATAAATTGTCACACTGTCAGAATAATTCTCAGTAGTAATAACCTTAATCCCTCGATTCGCAAGAATGCGGGATTCCATCTCCACAAACTTAGCGGTATGCGGACGGACTTCGCCGCCAACTAATTTGACGATATTATCTTGCAAGAATGGAATAAGCGACTCTAAGGGCATGCCGTAAATTTCTTCGACCAGGCGTACATTCTTTTCTCCCATATTTTTTCTAAGATCACTGATAAAAGCTTTCTTATCTTGAATAGCTGAAAGCTTATCATGAATTCCCCTGTGGACATCAGACAAGAATTCTGCTTCAGCATCAATCAATAATGCCAGGAAACGATCGTTATACATTTTGTTCGGATTTTCACTGTGCAATATATCAAGAAATGCGCGAATTCCCGCAGTCGATGCGTTACTTTTCTTAACAAATTCTTTGTAGTGACCACGAAGATTTGTTGCGTCAGCTTCTGCTTTAGTATAAATAAAATGCTGTTCATCAGGATTATTAAGATCGAACGGGGCCTTAAACCCAGGATGGTCCCTGTAGTATCCCTGCCATGCTTGCTCATAATCATTTAACATGGTCTTTTTTAGTGATCCTTGCATTGCTTGTATCGTTGGCAAATCACCTTTTTGCTGCGCTTCAAAAATCTTCCCTAAATCCGCTTGTGACAATATTTTTGCTTCCGCCGTCATCGCCTTGTCCTTTTCCACCATTTGATCAAATCTATCCATCACGTGGGTTATGGTGTCTTGAATATCTTTTAATTGCTCATCATTCTTGACTTCAAAAATAATCCCACGAGACCCGCCTAAAAACAGTCTATCCACATTGGAAATACCGTAGTTATAAGTCGCATCATTTACTGTAATACCCCCAATATCAACATTTCCTAAGGGAGTTTTATCCGCCTCAGTATAAACAATCGAAATATTAAACGCCTTTTGCGCTCGTGCCATCAAACCTTCAATTCCCGAATGGGCCCTTCCCGGCAAAAAGAACATCGGCGTTTGCAAACCCACCTTCGCGGCAGATCTCGCCATTCTCTTAGCGATAGCGGAAATGACAGGGTTACCTTCATCCCGTTCCATATAAGTTAAAACCAAATTATCTAAATAATTCTTATTTTCAGACAATGAGTCGTATAAATATTGGGATACTTTGTCCTCTGTACTTCCGGTAATATTAAACGATTCCCCCTCCTCAAGCCCTATGGATACCCTTTTGTTTGGCGTATTCTCTAAGATGTCTTGTTGAGAAACAGGTTTTATTGTCCTCTCTAGAGAGAATTTTCCCAACAGCTTGTTTAACTCTGCCAACCCGAAAGCAGTCTCAATTGTAGCCGTATTGGTATTGGCCGCTTCCCCAATATCTATTTGCATAACACTTTTTGTAATTGAACCAAGATATTGGTCAACAAGGTCTCCTTCAGAAATATTCAACTCCTCTGCCAATTGCCCCATGGCCTTTTTCATTAGCACAAAATCCTGATTAGATTCCACTGCAGGTTCACCTGCCTTAGCAAAAGATTCCTGTGCAGCCGCAAGTTTCTCTTGATTACTTGTTTGTATATCTGTCTGAGAATCCTCAACAGTCATTCTAATGTCAGGATTTTTAGCACCTGCTTGTCGTATCTTTACAATATGATTTTCCCCAACTTCGGTCAATTCTCTGACTAATTTAACAGCAGGGTTTGAACTGGCGTCTTGTCGAGTCAAATACGTAAAATAAACTACTGTATCCTGCATTAAAGCGCTTGTTCTCGCAATTGTTTTCAAATTGTGGGCAATATCTGCCTGAGATGTCCCTTTTCGCAAATCAACAGCAACAACAATCACCGGAAGCCCCATTCCCTTGAGTTGCTCAGCATAGGCCTTCATCTTCTCATAATCATCACTGCTCTTATCCAAAAGAAAAAGAGGCTGTACGCTCCCAGGTCCTGCCTCAAGTCCGATCTGCTGTCTTGCGACATCATCCGGTTGATTCAAATTATATTCATAAACTAAATTATTGTTCTCATATCCACCAGCCACATACTTCTGGGCCCCTTCATTGACAAGCTGATAAGTTTCATTGGCCAGCCCTTTTAAAGATCCGCTATATAACAACTGGATTGTCTTACGGCCGACAGTCCTTTGCGTTAAAAGCAGTTCGGCAAGGTTGACAGCCGTATTATTATCTTGATTTTTATAAGCCAACTCTTCGTTAGCTTCATATAATCCGTTGAAATACTGTTTCAGCCCTTCTCTTGCCTTATTGGTATCTTTATATCCTACAGCCAAGGCCAGGAAAAGGGGTGCCGCAACCATCAAAGTCTTTCTGTTCATCTGCCGACCACCGATGTACCCAGGGATATCCGTAATGGAGTCAACAACCGCCTCGTTATCTTTGGCTAATTCTTCTCCAGCCGCCCTCAGCTTCCCCTTAATAGCGGCAACCACGCGTTTCTTAAAAATTTTTGCGGTCCTTTGAAAAAAATTATAGGTTTCTTTTGTCTCCCCGCCTCTTGACATTTCAAAAAAGACCGTATTATCATTGGTGGCATCGGATGGAATCCTACCCATATGGTCTGGATTGTTAACCACGATCCATGTAATGCCTAATGAATGTAAGTACTCAGACAACTGATGAGAATACATTTCATTGGCTCCTATTCCGGAACTAACAAAATATTTGATTCTTCCAAGAGTGATTTTATTTAAAAAATCCGCCTCCAAACCATCGACAATATCCTTTAAATCAGGAAACCCTGTAGTATTTTCCGTTACATCTTCAAGACCTAAAAATCTCCCGACAAACTGTTTCATACCGTCTCTAAAAGCAAACGGCACTTGACCTGCTTGCTGTCCCAGATACTTCATATACTGGAACAATTCATGGCCCTCATGCCCTAAAGGAGCCCTCTGGCCTTGAAAATCATACCTGGCGTCAGAGACAGTTATATCAACAGACCGGTTTTTGAAATCCTCATTTTTCAATTGCACTTTCGGGTTTCTCATCCTGTAAAGATAGGCAATCGGCTTAAAGAAATCCATTTGCTCTAATGCTGTTAATATCTCATCTATTGACTTTCCCGTTTTCTCTGCCAATTGATTAATAAAGACAGTGTCAACAGACATGTTCATTGTCGTTAAAAATCGCGAATTATCCGTCAGCTTCAGTCTTTTCATAAGTTTAAGAATATCCAACTCCAATGCATCAGCCGTCATCGCCGCGTCGGAAATGTTGATTTCAGCTTCAAACCGATTCGTATTGACTTGTTCATATCTGCCTCTAGAAAATGTAAAGTTTTTGAATTTTTTCTCTAAAGACTCTATTAATTTATCTCGCTCGTCCTGAACTAATTTTGAATCGTTAGCAAATAATGTAACTAATGCTCCCCTTTGAGAGGGTTCCACCCAGAATCCCATCGTATCACCTACAAACTCCTTTACTTGAGCCCTGATCTTCCCTATCTCTAAGACCTTACTCGTCATCGCCGTGTCTTTTTCATAAGTCCCTTCCAAACCTGAGGTATTTGTAACCACATACTCATTTTTACTGGTCACACTAATACTTAAACCACGAAATCGAAATTCCCTGGCTTTTTGGGCATAGCCTAAAAGCCTGTCCCTAAGATATACATAGATCTTATAGTTATCAGTTACGACATCGTATTTTTTCCCCGCAATCTCAAAATAGAATAGTTCACCGGGTCCCATAGTAACTTTTTTCCCAACACCAAATACCTGCCTGGAGGTTGCCACTTCTTGGGTCAAGCCAGAGATTTTGAAGGTTTCTCCAGGCATGTCACTAAAAGCAACTCTGACTTCATCCGCCGTTGCCATCGCCAAATCCGTGACCGCTGTTAAACCGCCGGAAAAATACTTGCGGGGAATAGTTGTTCCTTTAGAGACGTCAGCAGGTTCTTCCTTAATATAGTTAAACACGCCCTTTTTGTAGGCTTGTAAATATTGCTTATAAATCTTTTCTTTAATAGCCGGGTCATCCACATTGACACCATTAACTTTGCTTTTATCCGTATATACCTGATTGAGCAAAGCCTGCTTCAAACTCTTTTTAAACCATACTGCTAAAATCATGGAGTTATAAATTTGACGTAATTGGGCAAAGTTTTTGCCGGTGTTGACTTCTTGTTCAATGGCTGGAAGAATAATTTGACGGACGATTTGGTTGCCGAGATTGTTCACGTTGGGGAGGGAATTGTGCTTCAAAAGTGCAAGGTAATCTTCATCCAGCATGACTTTTAAATGACTTTTGACTACAAACACGGTGTCCTTGTGTTCGTAGACTTTGGCGGTGTCCGGTAAAATCCATACCTTGTTAAAAGT
>CAZABZ010000005.1:8603-21026 GCA_964483535.1 uncultured Planctomycetales bacterium
GGATGAACAGTCAGGCCGGTGATCATCAGCGGCACATAAGCAGGACTTAAATCCACCATGGCCCCAGGTTGAGGTAAACCTATAACTCCCGCTTGCGCTCTTGGCGTAAACACCATGGTTGTAACAAATGTTACAATAAGACATAAGCTGATTAAACGGGAATACGCTGATTGGCGGATAAATGAAAAGGTCATTGAAGCTCCTTACGTTAAAAGATGGAAAGGCAAAAAACGTTTTCTTTAATATAATTAAGAAAGTTTAACATGTTATAGCCGCCTGTCAAGTTCGTATCTATTTAGTATATAATGATTTACAGATGCGATAAGAAATAAATCCCTTTGAACACCAAATCTTCATCAATGATGCGGATTTTGGGTGAGACGAATTTCTTCATTAGGCGGGTATAGCCACCAGTCATTACCACCTTAGGCTTGGCCTTCATTTCCTGACTGATCAAACCAATAAACCCCCGGCACAAAGAGCCGTAACCGTAAAACAAGCCGCTAAGCATGCTTTCCTGGGTAGTCTTCCCTATAATATGCCGCGGAGTTTGAATTTCAATTTTAGGTAAAAGCGCGGTTTTCAAAAATAAAGATTCCGCTGATAAACGAATGCCGGGAACAATGGCCCCACCCAAATATTCACCCTTAGGTGAAATCACGTCAAAAGTAATAGCTGTGCCCAAATCCACCACAATCAATGGGCGGCCATAAATTTTCATGGCCCCATAAGATCCCACCAAACGGTCCTGCCCTACTTGTTTTGGATTTTTATACCTATTTTTAATGGGCACGATAATGTCGCGGCCAATGATGTCAACAGGCATAATCTTTTTTAAAATACCTTCCAGTGTCTTTGAAACTTTGGGTACAACAGAACAAATAACAGCCCTGGAAATAGAATGGCCCTTCAAAATCTTGGCCACAACAGCCTTGATCTTGTCGGCTTTAGCATCCGTATCAATAATAGCAATCGATTCAATACGGCCCGCCTTATGTATGACCGCAAAGCCGATGGTGGTATTGCCTATATCAATCGCGAGTAACATTTTTAAATTCCTTAATTTTATCTCTGATTTTTGCCGCTTTCTCAAATTCCAAATTACGCGCGGCTGATTCCATTTGCTGCTCAAGATCGCTTAAGTACGTGGCCATCGCGAATTCTTCCTCTGACTGGCCGGTTGCCTGCATCACCAATCCTTCAGCTTCTGCGAATTCTTCAATCCCCAGATTGATGGCCTTTTCTATGGTGGTGGGCGTAATCCCGTGCTTGGTATTAAATCCTATTTGGATCTTACGCCGGCGTTCACATTCGTCAATGGCTGACTTCATTGCCGTCGAAACGCTGTCCGCGTACATGATGACAATCCCATTGATATTGCGCGCCGCGCGTCCGGCCGTTTGGATCAATGATGTTTGCGAACGCAAAAACCCTTGTTTATCTGCGTCAAATATAGCAACTAAAGAGACCTCAGGCAAGTCTAATCCTTCACGCAGGAGATTAACACCAATCAGGCAGTCAAACTTCTTTAACCGCAAATCCTGCAAAATTTTAGTGCGCTCAATGGTCTCAATGTCCGAATGCAAATATTTGACCCTTAAGCCCGCCTCCTCACAATAAGCGCACAGATCTTCAGACATGCGCTTGGTCAAGGTGGTCACCAGGACCCGTTCATTTTTAGAAGCACGCTCTTTACATTCTTTAATTAAATCAGCAACTTGGCCCTGTGTCGGCCGTACAAAAATCGGAGGATCAATAATGCCCGTCGGACGAATGATCTGTTCTACCACATGCCCACCGGCGTCACGACGCTCATAAGGGCCCAGTGTGGCAGAAACATAAATACGCTGTTTTAAAATCTTTTCTACTTCAACGAATCTTAAAGGCCGGTTATCAAGACAGGAAGGCAATCTAAACCCGTGCGCCACCAACATTTCCTTGCGACTACGGTCTCCCTCGTACATGCCGCCTAACTGCGGGATGGTGACATGACTCTCATCAATGATGGTCACAAAATCCGACGGGAAATAATCCATCAAACAATACGGCTGACTGCCCGCGGGGCGTCCGGAAAGGACCCTTGAATAATTTTCAATGCCCTTGCACATGCCCATTTCTTTCATCATTTCCATATCATAACGGGTCCGGGAATTAAGACGCTGGGCTTCCACCAGTTTTCCCTGGGACTCTAATTCCCTAACTCGGCTTTTCAACTCCGCTTCGATCTCAATAAGAGCCTCTTGCAGCCTGGGAGGAGAAATCAAAAAGTGTTTGGCGGGATAAACAAAACTCCTGTCTAACAGTGCTATCACGTCTCCGGATATAGGGCCTATTTGTTTGATCTTCTCAATCTCATCGTCGAAAAATTCAATCCTCAAGGCGTCCTGGCGGTAGGCTGGATAGACTTCCACAATGTCCCCGCGCACGCGTATTTTACCGCGCGCAAAATCATAATCATCGCGCTCGTATTGGATACCGATCAACTGGGCCAATACCTCATCGCGGTCAATCTTCTGCCCCACTTTAAGCTGGACCATGCAATTCTGATAATCATCCGGTGAGCCCAGATTATAAATGCAAGAAACGCTGGCCACAATGATCGTATCTCGCCGGGACATCAGAGAAGTGGTCGCTGCCAGGCGCAGGCGGTCCAATCGATCATTGATGGAAGAATCTTTTTCGATATAAATATCCGTTTGAGGGATATAGGCTTCGGGCTGATAATAATCGTAATAACTGACAAAATACTCAACCGCATTGGAGGGGAAAAATTCTTTTAACTCACTGTAAAGCTGGGCGGCCAGAGTTTTATTGTGGGAAATGACCAGCGCCGGGCGATTAACGTTTTTAATAACGTTGGCGATCGTAAAAGTCTTGCCGCTTCCGGTCACGCCCAGGAGACCCTGGGCAGGTACGCCGCTTTGAAGCCCGCGCGTGAGCACATCAATGGCCTTGCACTGTTCTTCAACGGGTTCAAATGGACTTTTAAGAACGAATTTATCCATAAGGGGGAGGGAATAAATCTTACGGCCTATTAACCTCTTGTTCAATCGCATCTAAAATATCTTGTACCACCCGGTCGTTCCGTACTGAGATGAATCGTTTGACTAAAGGTGTCTGGGCCTCATAACGGATTTCCATATCACAGGTATTACCGATAGAGTGAATAAACACATTTAAATGCATGGAGGTCGAATATAAAACACGGTATTGCTTTCTGACATCCGTCATGATAAGTAAATTTTGATAGCCGTTATTATCATAGCGGTCATCGCGCTCATAAATAGAAGAATCAACCTCGTCGATAATAGGCCAACCCTTATTTTTCAAGACAAAAATCGTGGAACTGACGACCTTATCAAGACTTCCTTGAATTTTCCGCTCGTAAGGATGGTCGATCCTGCCGATGTACCCGGGCATTGGCACTGACGCGCAACCGGCCAAGACAATAATTAACAAAAAAATCAGATAGCGCATAACCCTTAACAAATCTTCCCGTGCTTGTAGGGACGCAATTTATTCTTCTCGCATTTCTTTATAATTTCGGCTTGGATGTCAATACCTAATCCTCCGCATAAATCGAATAAACGGATAAAAGTGTCGGCCAACTCTTCGCGAAAATTATCATGGTCCTGACGGCGATGGGCTTCCATGGCTTCGGCTAATTCTGTGACGATAAGCATCAGAGCTTCACCTATGTTGCGATCTTTTTCCCAAAAACCTTTTTCCCTGGCGATGGCATGGCAAAAATCAGACCACTCTTTAAGACTTAATTTTTCATAATCCATACATTATCCCTCTTTTTTATAACTTCAACTCCCCTGTTTCGACAGAAAATCCGCCATGTCAGCGGCTAACGGGGCTTCCACCTTGATCATACGCCCGCCGGTCATCTGCGGCCATTCTAAACGCAGGGCATGCAGTGCTGTGCGCCTGAAACGCAAAGCAAAGTCGCGCCTGAAAGCATACTTATCTTCCCCTACCAGAGGATGACCAATCTTGGCAAAATGAATACGGATCTGATTGGTCCTTCCGGTGATGGGCATCACTCTAACTACCGTAAAGTCTTTATAATAATCCTCTACCTCATAATGCGTCAAGGCGGATTGTGCCGGCAGGTGGCGGGCAAATTTACGCTGATAAAAATCTTTGATGGGAATGCGAATTTTGCCGCGGGCCTCCGCCACACGCCCATGCACAAAAGCAATATATGTTTTATGGACCTGCTTATCTTTAAAAAACTGCATTAACTTTTGCTGGCAATCTTTGCCTTTAGCAAAAAGGATCACCCCGGAAGTATCGCGGTCAAGCCTGTGCGCCGGGTATAAATGACCTTGACCCCCCTGCTGCTGATTGACAATATTAACAAGTGTACGGTGTTCGTTCTTATCGGTGGGAATCACTAAAAGCCCGGATGGCTTATTAAACACCAGGCAATTCTCGTCTTCGTATAGGACAGGAACCTGGATTTCAGGGGTTAGAGGACTTTGGGCTTTGTTCATCCAAATGCTCGTGCATCAAATCCGTTAAATAATTAATTTTGCGGATCAGCAGGATAGGAAATACGATCATCCACACCTGAAAAGCTAAAGCCAAGATCGCTTGAAAAGGGGTCACGGATAAATTAATTGTATTTTCCATAATTTTTCTTCTCCACCATGCTCTCTACAAATTCATTGATGGCGCGGCTATCTTTGGGCGCTATATCGCTAAAAAAAATGGCCGTGTCATAATAATCTTGCCTCACTGCCGCCTGCGTGCGTACGACGATGCCCTGACAGATGATCTTCTTAGTCGTCATCTTATCGTTTTTGCTCAAAGGCAAAAGCAAATAAACTTTGAGCTTCGTCATGGGCTCAAGCCTCTGGGTCATGTGGCAAAACGCCCCGGAACAGCTTAAATTTTTTGTCTCGGTAAGAATATCGCCATGGTCGCCGGATATTTTTACCGGAACGCTATGCTCTACACGGAGATGACGGCGCTTTTCCTGAGACTTTGGCAGCGAGGTACTACTCGGCACAGGCTTACTCCTAAGCTTGAGGTTTTTCTTCGGATTTTTCAGCAACTTTGGCAGCTTCAGCAGCTTGAGCAGCTTGGGCATCTTGGGCAGCTTCGGCAGCTTCAGCTTTAACCTGGGCCTGAACTTTCTTAAAACAATTATTATTGCAATAATACGCGCCGTTGCGATAGAAGCGTCTTGCTTTTTTTAAAGGTTTTTTACACGCAGGACAATTCTTGACTTCTTCGACAACCGGGGCTTGAGTGGCTTCAGCCATAACTTTTTAACTCCTTTTTAACTCCTTTGTTGATTTAGACGGCACTCATTAATATACTTGCCGACAGCTTTTATACATTCTTCATCTTTGATAAATTTAAGACCGATCTCAAAACAATCTTCAGATAACACTTCACGTACCCGGACGACCTGGGCCTTGACCCAAACGACTTTGGGAGACTGCCCAAAACGTATCTGCAGTTCCAAAATAATGCCCATCGGGACGAATTCCTGGGTCCTTAAAGACATGCCGCTTAAACTGACATTACGCGCGACACTGCCGTTAACCATGACCTCCGATTTGGCGTACGCCACAGGCTCGGAAAATAAAAAACGCGGGGATACACGTTTCTCCTCGTCCATAATTGGTGTAGTATAGCAGATAAAATAGTGGCGTCTACCTATTTTTGTGAAGGTGCGAAGCGCTGTAAAAAGGTCGGGCGGCAGCCTTGCGACTACCGCCCTATGGATGCCGTCCCGCCCCATTTCGGAACGGCGAGGGAGATTCACTTGAAGGATAACACCTTTTGAGGCTAAAACAAGGCCTCAAGACCGGTTTTGGGAAAACGCTTGCAATAAAAATCCCCGTCGAAAGGATCCAACGGGGATCGAATATTTCAAGAAAATAATGTCTAAATACTTATTTCTGGTCTGCCTCTATGCTGATAGTGACGGCCACATCATTAGATACAGCCACACCGCCCTGATCCAGGGCTTTATTCCAATTAATGCCGTAATCCTGGCGATTGATAGTTACAGATCCCGTAATGCCTATTGTATTACCCATCATCGTTTTAACCGGGCCGGCAATGGTAACAGGCACCGCAACTTCCTTAGTAACACCCTTCATCGTCAAATTACCTATAATTGCCGTAGGGGTAAATTTTGTACTGACAAAGGTGATGGTTGGGAATTTGGCCGCGTCAAAGAAATCCGGGCTTTTCAAATGCGCGTCACGTTGGGCAATGCGGGTATTAATACTGGAAACATCAATCGTCACATTCGCTTTAGAATGGGCCAGATCAGTCGGACTATAGATGATTTGCCCATCAAACTTGTCAAACCCCCCAGGCACATTGCTGATCATCATATGTTTGACCGTAAAACCGAAACTCGTATGCGCGGGATCAATGGTATAAGTGTCCGCGGCAAAAACCACCGAAGTTGTTAATACGGTAAAGACCATTAGTAGACCTTGAATTTTTTGTCGCATATGCGCTCCTTTCGGGTCAGTTTTTTAGACCGATGCCTTTTTGAAACAAAATTAGATTAACCACACTTAAGATGATTGTCAAGACAACTAAAATGAGCAAACAAATGCCGGGGTTAACATCTGAAAACCCGAAAAAACCGTACCTGAAACCATTGACCATATAAACCAGAGGGTTATACAAAGATATTTTTTGCAAAATTTCAGGCAGACTGCGGATCGAATAAAAAACCCCGCCCAAATAGATCAAGGGCGTCAGGATAAAATTCTGAAAAAAAGCCACCTCATCGAAATTACGGGCAAACAGTCCGTTGATCAACGCCGCCAGAGAAAACACCACGGAGCTCAAGAAAGTAAATAATATGACCGCCCACCAATGCGTCACTATGGGATGCGCGAAAAACAAAGACACCAGGAAAACCAACAATCCCACCACAATCCCACGCACCACGCCGCCTAAGACATAACCGGTAATAATGACCCAATTTGGCGTCGGGGACACCAGGATTTCTTCAATATTACGCTGGAATTTGGCCCCGTAAAAGGACGCGACCACATTGGCATAGGCATTACTGATGACCGCCATCATCACCAGGCCAGGAACAATGAACTCCATATAGCTGATACCATTGATAGCCCTGACTTGGGAGCCGATAAACTTCCCAAAAATAACAAAATACAATGTCTGGGTGATCAAAGGCGGCAGAAGCGTCTGGCTCCAGATCCGTATGATCCTGTTGGTTTCTTTTCGGACTATGGTTTTTAACGCTATCCAGTACATTGGCATTACTCCCCTGAACGTTTTAATCGGGGGCCCAGGGTAACAGTATTATCCTGGATGATACTTAAGAATAATTTTTCCAGCCGATTGCCTTTGGGATGAAAATCTGTGATGACAAACCCTCCCTGGGCTAATTTGAGGATCAATTCATTGAGCTCTTCGCGTTTTTGGATTTCGATATCCAGCGTATGCTCATCGATTCTGACAGGATTAAAAGAACGGACCCCCTCCAAGGAAAGCATTTCTTTGACAGTAACGCGATAGGTGTCCTGAGGGATCGTCCTCAAGAGACTGCGCACACTACCCGTAAGGACGATTTCACCTTCCTTAATAATCGCGCAGTTACGGCACATCTGTTCGACTTCTTCCAAATAATGGGTGGTCAAAAGAATAGTCGTCCCCCGGGCGTTGATCTCTCTTAAATATTTCCACATGCCGTGGCGAAGTTCGACGTCCACACCAGCGGTGGGTTCATCTAAGATCAACATGCGCGGATGATGGATCAGGCCGCGGGCGATCATCAGGCGGCGTTTCATGCCGCCGGAAAGTGTGCGCGCCATCGATTTGCGCTTCTCCCAAAGCCCCACCCGCTTGAGGATCTCCTGGGAGTCATTAAAGGCGGTCTTATAATCAATGCCGAAATACCCCGCTTGGTTGACTACAATGTCTTGCACCTGCTCAAACATATTGAAATTAAATTCTTGAGGGACAACCCCCATGCATTTCTTGGCTGCCTCAAAATCATCGTCAATACTGTGGCCAAAAACTTTAACTCCCCCTGCGGTTTTAGTGACCAGGCCGGTTAAAATCCCGATGATCGTGGTTTTACCGGCGCCATTGGCCCCCAGGAGCGCAAAAAAATCACCTTCAGGCACGATTAAATCAACACCTTTAAGCGCCCTTGTCCCCGTGCGGTACGTCTTGACTAAATTTTTTATTTCAATAGCGTTCATAATTAAAATTCAGCCATTGCAAGGGATAAATTTATTTCTTAACGACAATCACTTCTTCCAGTTCCGATAAATCCACCGCCGGCTCAACCAAGCATTCCACGGTATGGCTATTGACCGAGGCCTGCACGTCAGTGATCTGGCCGATCAATATCCCCTCGGGGAAAGCCGTGCTAAGCCTCGAAGTGACCACGGCGTCGCCTACTTTCACATCCGCGTTATCCGTTAAATACTGCAGGCGCAAGACACCCTGCAATGTCCCGGTCAAAAGCCCGTTTTCCCGCGAACGCTCAACCACCGCGGCCACGGCAAAGGTCGGATCAGAAACCAGGACCACTTTACTGGTATTATGCCCCACCTCAAAAATCCTGCCAACTACCCCAAGCAGGCTCACCACCGGCTGGCCAACTTCAATACCTTCGACGTGGCCTTTATCAATGACCAGGGACGCGTTCCAGTTGGAAGGGTCCCTGCCTATGACATTGGCCACGACAGACGCGTAATTTTGATTATTGCGAAAATTCTGGATTTTCGCGTAACGCTCCCGAGACTGGTCATTCACCCGGATCGCAATCAACCTGGCCTTGAGCACTTCACTCTGCCTTTTGAACCGGACATATTCATCATACGTCTCTCGATAAAAGAATATCTTCTTTAATTCAAAAGCAGGGGTCTGCAATAAACCCACCGGCCTGACCACGGTGTCTAAAAGAAGAGCGGCCCTATAATTCTTAGGATGAAAAAAAAGGATCAGGAAAGGAACAACGAGGACACCAACATAAGCAGCTTTTTTGAAGTATTTGAGCCACACGGATTAATTCTGTTCTGGATTCCCGCTTGCGCGGGAATGACAATGAGTTGGAAACGAGAATGACACCTAAAAATCTAATTTAGCCTGGGCTGTAAAACGCCGACGCACCGCCGGAGACATGTTCAAAGTCTCTCCTGTTCCGTTGACCACCGCGGTCAAAGGATCATCGGCCACATGCACGGGCAATCCCGTTTCTTCAGCAATGCGTTTATCTATGCCTCTAAGCAAAGAACCACCGCCGGCCATAACAATGCCGCGGTCGATCAAGTCTGCCGCCAACTCCGGAGGTGTATGTTCCAAAGTCGACTTGGATGCATCAACAATAGCCTGGACAGGGTCCTGCAAAGCCTCACGGATTTCAACTGAAGTCACATTGATCGTCTTGGGCAGGCCCGCGATCAGGTCGCGCCCGCGCACATCCATGTTCAACTCTTCTTCCAGCGGATAGGCGGAACCCAGACGGATTTTGATTTCTTCCGCGGTACGCTCACCTATCATCAAATTATAAGTTTTACGTAAATATTCAATGATCGCCATGTCCATTTCATCACCCGCGATACGGATGGATTTGGCATACACCAAACCGCCTAAAGAAATGACCGCGAACTCGGTCGTACCGCCGCCGATATCAATGATCATGTTTCCCGCCGGTTCGTGCACGGGAAGCCCCACCCCGATGGCCGCGGCTTTGGGCTCTTCGATCAAAATCACGTTGCGCGCCCCGGCATGCTCGGCGGAATCAATCACCGCGCGTTTTTCAACCTGGGTGATCCCGGAAGGAATGGCTATGACAATTGTCGGACGAAAATGAAAAAACCGGTGAGGTTGGACTTTCCTAATAAAATACTTAAGCATGGCCTCGGTAACTTCAAAATCCGAGATGACCCCGTCTTTCATGGGACGGATGGCCACAATACTTCCCGGTGTGCGGCCTAACATGCGTTTGGCTTCTTCACCGACAGCCAACACATGATTGGTTTCTTTTTCAATAGCAACGACAGAAGGCTCGCACAAAACCACCCCTTCACCTTTGACATACACCAAGGTGGTTGCCGTACCCAAGTCAATGCCTATGTCTTTAGAAACAAGCCCAAGTACTTGGTCGTAAATACCTTTAAAAAATCTTTTTATTTGGTTAATCATCTTAACTCTCTGTTAGCTTTTATGCGAATAGGGTAATTATATCGAAACATCTTATCTAAAAGCCCAAAGGCTGTCAAACGAATTATAAAACTCCCAAAGCTTTCATGTCACTGACAAAAGCAGGATAGGATTTATGAGAGGATTCAATGCCCTTAACGCGGCATCCGATTTTGGCGCCAAGGACTGTAAATGCCATCGCCAGACGGTGGTCATTATGAGAATCAAACAATTTCCCATTTTTATAAGTACCTCGAGGCTCGATAGTTAAAGCATCGTTAGTTTCACTGACGCGAGCGCCTACCTTTAAAAGTTCATTTCTTAAATCACTGATGCGGTCAGACTCTTTGGCGCGCGCGTGATGAATACCAACAAGTTTTGTCTTTCCTTTAGCGAAAAGCGCCAAAACGCTCATGATGGGCACTAAATCCGGACAATTTTTTAAAGAAAAAACACCGCCCTTTAAATCAAAAGGACCTTTAATTTTAATGGCCCGGCCGGTTTTTTCAAAATCAACACCCATTCTCTTCAAAAATTCAAGAATATGCGCGTCAGACTGGACCAGGCCTTCATCCAAATTTCCCCGCAAAAGAACATCAGAAGGCAAAAGGGCGGCTGCCCCCATGGCAAAAGCCATTAGGCCATAATCTGAAGGGACATAAAAATTCTTTAAACCTTTAAACTTCTGCCCGCCTTTAACATAGTATTCTGTGGAAGAGACACGCTTAATAACAATACCCGCCATGGCTAAAATTTCTTCGGTCATTCGGATGTAATCCTGAGAGACCATCTCACGGCCCGTCACAACAATTCGGGAATCGCCCTTGAGAGACGGCAACGCGATTAAAAGCGCTGAAATAAATTGAGAACTTAAACTGCCATCCACCAACACGCGCCCAGCGCTCAGTGCCCCGCCATTAAACACAATGGGCACAGATTCTTTTTTCCCCCAGCCGCGAATATCCATCCCCTGCCGGCGTAAAGTTTCACACAAATGCGTGTTGGGGCGCCCCACCAGGGTGCCTTTTCCCTGGACCCTGGCCTTATGGGTATGCAAGGCCAATAAAGGAAGCAGGAACCTTAACGTGGTCCCTGATTCACCGACGGAGAATGTTTTTGACCTGACTTTTAAAGGAGAGGCTTTGACTATACACACGTTGTTCTTACGGCTGACAGACGCTCCCAAAGCTTTAGCGGTTTTTAAAGCGATGATCGCATCTTCGCAATCCGAGGCATGTTCAATCTGAGAAACTCCCCCACGGGCTGCGATGATAAAAGCACGTATTGTATAAGACTTGGACGCCGGAAGATGAATACATCCTTGCAGACGTTTGACTGGTCGAACGTTTAAAATCACGGCTTTAGGACCACGGTATCGTTTTTGTGTATCACCTTGCTGGAAAACGGAGGAATAAGATCTGCGGCTGATACTTCATCATGCACACGGGTAGCTTTAATATCTCCTAAATATTGAGCTCCCCGGTACACCGATAGCACATTGCCGGGCTTAATTCCCTGATTCAAACCTAAATTGAAAACCACAAAGTCGGCATCCGTATCAACGCTTAAAATATGCCCTTTGTTGCCTTCCTGGGGATTGACCACGATTTTATTCAACACGATTTGCCCTGCAGACGTACTCTTCTCATGGCCCTTCATGGATTCCTGCAATTCTTTTATCTTTGCCGCGTTGCTCTTATTTGTTTGGGCCAAATCGGCAAGACGGGCCTCTAATTCTTTGCTTTTCTCCTGAGAGGCTTTTAACAATCCCTGGTATTGGGATAGTTTACTAACGGAATCGTCAAGATCGGCCTTTATTTTTTGTTTGGATTTATCAATATTCACCATCTGCTCTTTAAGCTGGGCATTTTCTTTTTTCAAAGCGGCGCGTAATCCTTCATTGAGGTCTTGCTGATCGAGCAAGTTGTTGATCTTCTGGTCAGCTTCTTTATTTTTATCTTCGGAGAGGGCCAACTGTCCCTGGACGTCTTTTAGCTGGGCCTGCAATTTGAGCCCCTCAGCACGGCTGTTATTAAGATCTGTCTCGACATTTTTACGCAGACGTTCTTCCAAGCGGTATAAATAAAACCCTATGCTCGTCGATGATATCAACAGGATGTAGGTCAAAATGATAAAAATGGTGAGTGTTTTTCCGGCTTTATTAAACATAAAATCCTCGAGGTTTGTATTTTTATAGTTTACATATATATTATAGGAAAAACAAAAACATCAGTAAAGGTTAAAGTAATAAATCAT
>CAZABZ010000006.1:0-19458 GCA_964483535.1 uncultured Planctomycetales bacterium
TTGCCAAGGTGGCGGAACTGGTATACGCGCTGGTCTCAAAAACCAGTGGTCTCACGGCCGTGAGGGTTCAACTCCCTCCCTTGGCACTTAATATTGTAAACCTCAATTACCATCGCAGTTGACAATCCTTCCGGTGTTGGGTATCATAATCTTCTTATGCAAGAACGCATCATTCAATTTCTAAAAGAGAGCGACGGGTATATTTCCGGCGAGGAGATCAGTCAGCGGCTGAAAATGTCGCGGGCCGCCATCTGGAAGCACATGCAGGAGTTACGCGCTCAGGGCTATGAGATTGCCGCTGTCCCGCATTTAGGTTACCAGTTGGTGACGTGTCCCGATAAACTCTCAGGCTATGAAATCCAATCCGGCCTTAACACTAAAATCATCGGTAAAAAAATTGTCGTCCTGGGCACAGTTACTTCAACTATGGACGAAGCTTTTCGATTAGGGATGGAAAACTGTCCCGAGGGCACGGTGGTGTGCGCGGAGGCCCAATCCAAAGGCCGCGGCCGACTGGGGCGTACGTGGATTTCACCTAAGGCCAGGGGATTATATTTTTCTTTTGTGTTGCGTCCAAGCTTACCGCTTAATCAGCTGGCACAATTGACATTAATGTCAGCAGTGGCTTTGGCGGAAGCGATCGAAAATATCAGCGATCTTCGGCCTTCGATCAAATGGCCCAATGATATTCTCTTAGGAAGTCGCAAGCTGGCGGGTATTTTGACAGAGCTGCGCGCGGAATCCGATCAGGTCAAGTTCGTCATCGTGGGCATCGGCCTTAATGTGAATACATCTTCGCATCATTTGACCCCGCAGGCGGTTTCTTTAAAAATTGCCGCGGGTCACAGCTTTGACCGCACGCAAGTTTTTCAGGCTATTTTGCGCTCTTTGGAGAAGTGGTATGTAAAACTTTTACACCATGAGTTTGCCCAGGTCATGGAAGAATGGAAAAAGCGTAGCGCGACACTCAATAAGTGGGTGAGGATAACAGATCCTGCCGGTATTATTGAGGGGCAAGCCATTGATCTGGATGAAGATGGCGCCCTCTTGATCCGTAAAGATAATGGACTTGTCATCAAGAAAACCGCGGGAGATGTTTTTTTAATGCGATGAACACAGCAATTTTAAAAAAAGACCTGCAAGATTTGGAAAGTTTGGGAATATATCGGACCCTCAAGACGGTTGATTCGCCTCAAGGGCGGGAAATCACGCTCGAGGGCAAACGTGTATTGAATTTTTGTTCCAATGATTATCTGGGCCTGGCCAATGATACGCGTATCAAAAAAGCAGCGCTTGAGGCGATAGAAGAGTATGGCTTGGGCGCTGGAGCGTCAAGATTAGTTTGCGGTAATATGGGTCCTCATGAACGGCTGGAGGCAGACTTGGCGCGTTTCAAGAAAACCGAACGCGCCCTTCTTTTTTCCAGCGGGTATATGGCGAATACCGGCATTATCTCGGCGCTGATGGATCACCGTAGCGTTGTGTTAAGTGACAGGTTAAACCATGCTTCTATTATTGACGGGATTATTTTAAGCCGTGCCAAACTTATGCGTTACCCTCACGCGGATATGCAGGCGTTGCGGGAAATCTTAAAAAATCTCCCAGCCGCAAGACGCAAACTGATTGTGACGGACAGTGTTTTTAGCATGGATGGAGATAGATCACCGCTTAAGGAGATTGTCAATTTAGCAGGGCACTATGAGGCCATGGTCATGGTGGATGAGGCGCATGCTTTTGGCGTTTTGGGAAAACGCGGCAGCGGATTAGTCGAAGAGCTAGGGCTCGAGGGCCAAGTGGATATTCAGATGGGGACTTTATCTAAGGCGGCGGGAAGTTTCGGGGCCTATGCCTGCGGGACAAAGATCTTGTGTGATTATTTGATCAATAAAAGCCGCAGTTTTATTTACACGACGGCGATGCCGCCGTTATTGGCCCAGGCCTCAAGGGTTGCTTTACAAATTATCCGCCAGGGAGATAATTTACGCCGTCAATTACAACTCAACGCAAACTATTTGCGGGCAGAACTCGACACATTGGGATTTGATACGATGAATTCAAGCACGCCCATCATCCCTATTTTAGTTAAAGACTCCTTGCGGGCAGTGGCTATGTCCAAGCAATTATTGCGGCAGGGTATTTTCGTGCAAGCCATACGCCCGCCGACAGTGCCGATGGACACAGCGCGGCTTAGGCTTACAGTAATGGCCACACACACGCAAGATGATTTAAATCAACTGTTAAACGCACTAAAGACATTATAAACATGCCGTTTTTTAAGACACACAGAGGGCTTAAGTGGCATTATGAAGTCTCAGGCAAGGGTGAGGCGATCGTCATGATCCATGGCCTGGGAGCCTCAGGGCATATTTGGCAGGCGCAAAAAGATTTTTTAGAGACGGATTTTCAAGTGGTGGCATTAGATTTGCCGGGCCACGGCAAAAGCGCCTGGATGCCTGTGACCTTGATCGAGATGGCCGCGGATATTCATCAAATTTTAAGCAGCATCGGAATTCTTAAGTTTTCTTTAATTGCCTCATCCATGGGCGGGCTGGTGGCTTTGGAGCTTTATCGCATGGCCCCTCAGGAGATTAGGCGCATTTCACTGGTAGGGGTTGTCCCTAAATTTGCGAAGGGCCCTGATTATCCAGCGGGCTTAGGATTGGATAAAATTCGTACCCTCAGCAGGCAATTCGACGGGGATTATGCCTCGATACTGGATATTTTTTTCCGTTCCCTATTTACCATGAAAGAACGCGAGAGTGATCGTTTTAAATGGGGCAAGAAGATGCGAGCAAGGGAGCAGTTGCCACAACAAATAGCGTTAAAATGTTTTTTGGATATTTTGGAAAAAGCAGACCTTCGGGACCGCTTAGCATCGGTGAGCTGTCCTTTGCAGTTTATCACCGGAACAGATGATTATATTTGTCCGCGCGCGATCATGGATTGGGTGGCGGCTCACGCGCATAACGCCAGATTTGATTTTATAGACGGATGCGGGCACTTGCCATTTCTTATTGAAGCAGAAAAGTATAACCGCCTATTAGAAGGCTTTTTACAAGGTGGACATGTTACAAACCATAAATAATAAAATACAACGGGGATTTAGCGAATCAGCGGAGGCGTACGATCTTTTTTCCGGCCTGCACAGGGAAATAGCAGATAAGCTTTTTGCCCAGGTTATAAGAGAACACGCGCCATCAGCGCTTTTGGATGTGGGCTGCGGCACGGGCTATTTGACGGGTAAGCTTAAAGATCAATTTCCCCAAAGCAAAATTATCGGCCTTGATTTTTCTCCGGGGATGCTCAAGGCCGCTGCCCAGAAGCATGATGGCATTGCCTGGGTTTTAGCGGATGGCAACAATCTTCCTTTTTCCGACGGGCGTTTTGATATTTTGGTTTCCAATTTAGCTTATCAATGGGCAGGGGATTTATCCCGTGCCTTTACTGAGGCAAGGCGAGTACTGGCACCTAACGGGGTTTTGGCCTGCACCCTTTTTGGGTATAATACCTGCCAGGAGTTATTTCAATCGTTGGATGAAGCCAAGACAAAAGCGTTACGATTCACCCGACTGCCTGATGGCCCCCAAATTCGCGAAGCGCTCGCCAATAGCGGATTCAAAAATCCAAAAGTTGATAGTGAACGTATTAAAATCGAGTTTAACGGCATGCATGAGTTGATCGCCTGGCTTAAGTCTATCGGGGCCAATAATCTTTCGCGGGAAGGGTTTCTGGGGCCTGAGGCATTGTCCCGTGCCACTGCTATTTATCGCAAGAAATTTGCTTATCTTCAGGGTGTTGGGGCTACATTTGAGGTGATTCGGGTTTATGTTAGAAAATAAGACCATCTTTATAACAGCGACGGATACAGGGGTAGGCAAGACAGTCGCGGCCTTTTGTTTAGGCGTTTTGCTTAAAAACCGTGGGTTTGATGTCGGGGTGATGAAGCCTGTCCAATGCGCCGGGGGTGATGCTCAATTTTTAAAAAAGGCCTTGAAGCTACAAGATGAATTAAAAGTGATCAATCCGTTTTATGCGTCGGAGCCTTTGTCGCCTCATCTGGCTTTCCGCCGCTCGAAGATCAAATTTGATAAGCGCAGGGCGCAAGATTGTTTGAAAAAGTTACGGGCGCGTCACGATATTGTTTTAGTGGAAGGTGCCGGCGGGCTTATGGTACCGTTAACAAATGGGTATTATAACGCGGATTTGATCGCCGATCTAAAGGCCGAAGTGATCATCGTTGCGCGTCCGGGTTTGGGCACCATCAATCATACATTGTTAACTATTCATGAGGCCCAAAGGCGGGGATTGACAATCAAGGGGATTATTTTTTGCCAGACTCAACCTGTTCGTCGCGGGCTGCCGGAAAACACTAATCCTCAGGAAATAGAAAAATTATCAGGGGTGAGGTCGCTTGGGACGATCCCTTATTTAAAACCATTAAACCAAAAGAATATTTTATGCCAATGTCAAAATCTCAAAATAGACGTTTGAAACAATGGGACAAAGAATATCTCTGGCATCCATTTACCCAGATGAAAGATTGGGTCAGAGATGAGCCGGTGATCATTGATTCCGCCGACGGGATTTATCTTAAAGATATTGATGGGAACGTTTACATGGACGGGGTTTCATCGTTGTGGGTCAATGTCCACGGCCACGCCCATGCGCGTATTAATGCGGCGCTCAAGAAACAAATTGATAAACTAAGCCATTCAACATTTTTGGGTTTATCTAATACACCGGCGGTAGAGTTGGCCAAACGTTTGGCAAAGATCGCTCCGCAGGGGCTTAAGAAAGTATTTTATTCAGACAACGGGTCCACCGCTGTTGAGATCGCCATCAAGATGGCGTATCAATATTGGCAAAATATCGGGTTAAAGAAGAAAATCCATCTTGTTCATTTGAGCAATTCGTATCACGGGGACACCTTGGGATCAGTGAGTGTGGGTGGCATTGATCTATTTCATAAGGTTTACCGTAAATTAATTTTCAAAACGATCACCCTCAAAGGGCATGGATGGGAGGCCGTAGAAGAGTTGGAAAAATTGCTTAAATCCCGAGGGGACAGTATCGCTGCCCTGGTGGTTGAACCATTGGTACAGGGTGCGGCCGGTATGCTGGTATGGCCTGAAGGTGTTTTAAAAAGAATGCGTGAATTAACTAAAAAATACAATGTCTTTCTCATCGCTGATGAAGTGGCGACAGGTTTTGGACGTACGGGCAAAATGTTTGCCTGCCAGCACGAAGGAGTGCGCCCCGATTTTTTGTGCCTGGCTAAAGGGATGACCGGCGGGTATTTGCCTTTAGCGGCAACCTTGACGACCCAAAAGGTCTTTAAAGGTTTTCTTTTTGATTATAAGGAGCAGAAAACTTTCTTCCACGGGCACACGTATACCGGCAATCCGTTAGCCTGTGCCGCGGCCCTGGCCAATCTCGAGGTTTTTCAAAAAGAACGTACTTTAGCTAAACTTGGCCCCAGGATAAGATTTTTGGCTAAAAAGCTTAAAATGTTTTATAATTTGCCTTCTGTCGTCGAGGTGCGCCAGAAAGGATTTATGGCAGGCATTGAGCTTCATGGCCGTCTGGAAGACCGCACGGGCGCGCAAGTTTGCCAGCTTTTGCGCAAATATGGGGTCATCTTAAGGCCGCTGGGCAATGTGATCGTACTGATGCCGCCGTTAAGCATTTCCATCGAGGAATTAGATTTCTTGGTGATGGCGACATACAGGGCCATAGAAGAAGTTAAATATGAAAAATAACAAAGACATAACGGTTTACGTTGCCATGAGCGGTGGGGTGGATTCTTCGGTGGCGGCAGGGCTTATCAAAGAGGCCGGCTATAACACCATCGGGGTGACCATGAGTTTTAATATCATGCGCAATGACTGTAAGGCCTCTTGTTGCGGCATCGACGGCATTGTTGATGCCGTGCGCGCGGCAGACATCCTTGGCATCCCGCATCAGGTGGTTGATTTCGCCCATGATATCAACGCCACCATCATTGATAATTTTATCGACGAGTATTTAAACGGCCGCACGCCCAATCCCTGCGTGCGCTGCAACCAGTATTTGAAGTTTGGCGCCCTTTATCAAAAGACCAAAGCATTAGGGGGAGAGTATTTAGCTACGGGCCATTACGGCAGGGTAGAGTTTAACGTCCAGCGCCATTGTTATGAATTAAAAAAAGCGGTTGATCCTAAAAAAGACCAATCCTATTTTTTATACAGTATGGAAAAGGAGATTTTGCCGTCAGTAATGTTCCCATTAGGCGGCATGACCAAACTACAGGTGCGCGCGCTTGCCCGTAAATTTGCCCTTAATACTGCCGAGAAACCCGAAAGCCAGGATATTTGTTTTGTGCCTGCCGGTGGGTATAAAGAGTTTATTGAAAACAGGATGGGGTCCAAGGTCATGGTCCCGGGGCCGTTTGTGGATGAAAAGGGACAAGTTATAGGCCAGCATAAGGGTTTGGCGAATTATACCATCGGCCAGCGCGATAAATTGGGGCTGGCCCTAGGGCATCCGGTTTATGTTTATAAAATAGACCGCAAGAATAACTCTGTTCATGTCGGTAATCTGAAACGGCTATACGCCGGTGGGCTAAAGGCCAGTGGCGCCAATTGGGTGAGCATGGAAATTCCTCAAGAAACCATAGAAGTCAGCGCCAAAATCCGTTATAATTCCCCTGAAGTTAAAGCTTATTTAACACCGACGGATAAGGGCGGGGTATGCGTTGAGTTTGCAGAGCCGCAAAAGTCCGTCACTCCCGGCCAATCGGTGGTTTTTTACGACGGCGATGTGGTTTTGGGAGGGGCTGTTATCGATGAAGCGCTTGGCCTTTCTGATGAAGAATCAACGTTGGGCTTTTGCCGCGGCACCTAAACTATGATTTCCTTTAATACAGATTATCTTAAGGACTTTGTATCAGCCGATGAGCTTAGGGATATTTTCCCATCGGTGCGTCTTGCCCATGAAAATTTGCATAAGGGGCAGGGCCTGGGTGCGGAATTTACTGGATGGCTTGATTTGCCTTCCCGCATTCCGGACACATTGATCAAAGAGATTTCTTCTTTAGCCGGCGAAGTGCACAAGAATTCCGATTGCATTGTTTCTATCGGAATTGGCGGCTCTTATCTGGGCATCCGTGCCACTATCGAGTTTTTAGGTGGCGGGAAATTGCCGGTTTATTACGCGGGACATACCATCAGCAGTGATTATTTGCATCAGCTTTTAGGTGTCCTTAAAGACAAACGCATCACCGTGGTTGTTATTTCCAAATCAGGGACCACGACCGAGCCTGCCATTGCCTTTCGGGTGATCAAAAAACTTTTAGAAAGCAAATACCAAGGCGAAGAATTAAAAAAGCGGATCATCTGCGTTACCGACGAGAAAAAAGGGGCCTTACGCAAGATCGCTTCCAAGGAAGGGTACCGCTCTTTTATCATCCCCGATGACGTGGGGGGGCGTTTTTCGATTTTGACGCCGGTGGGATTAGTCCCTTTGGCCTTGGCGGGTGTGGACATTCAAGGCCTGGTGGACGGGGCCAGAGGGGCACAAAAAGAATACACCGCTTGCGATTTAGATAAAAACATTTGTTATCGTTACGCGGCATTACGCAACATCCTTTATGCCAAGGGCAAAAAAATCGAAGTGCTCTCTTCTTTTTATCCCAATGTTTTTTATGTGGCCGAGTGGTTCAAGCAGCTCTTTGGCGAAAGTGAAGGCAAGCAAGGCAAAGGTATTTTTCCGGCTTCTTTGATAATGTCCACGGATTTGCATTCATTGGGCCAATGGATGCAGGAGGCCGAGCGCACGGTGTTTGAGACTTTTGTTGAGATCGATAAGCCCCATCACGACGTGATCATCCCGCAAGATAAGGAAGACCTGGATGGGTTCAATTATGTCGCGGGAAAGGGTTTTGATTTTGTGAACAAAAAAGCGTATGAGGCCACCTCTGCGGCGCATTTTGAAGGCGGGGTGCCGAATATGACCATCACTTTAGGCAAAGCTGATGCCATTCATCTGGGGCATCTGTACTATTTTTTTGAGAAAGCCTGCGGAATTTCCGGGTATATCCTTGGGGTGAATCCTTTTGACCAGCCTGGGGTGGAAGCATATAAGAAGAAGATGTTTGCGTTGCTGGGCAAGCGCTGATAATAATGAGTGCCCGGCGTGAGGGCCTAAAAACGCAAAACCCACGGTACTTTCGCCGTAGGTTTTGTAAGGGGATAGGCCTTAGAATTGCTTTCGCTATCCGTACGACCCTCCTTAACTACATTTTAAGTATACAATTAATTATTTTAAAATGCCAATTTATAGAGGCGGCATAGATATATATGCCGCAATAGGTTATGAATAATATAGAAAAAACTTTTGAAATTGTTCTTACCGCGCGCGGGCTTTGCAAAACCTATTCTGATACTCAGAGCCATGGGGTGATCAAAGCTTTGGATCATTTGGATCTGGCTGTGCGCGAAGGAGAGATTTTAGGTATTTTGGGTCCCAATGGCGCTGGTAAGACCACGTTTTTAAATACCCTGGCGACTTTGTTACTGCCGGATGCGGGTGAAATTGAGATTTTTGGGTTAAGATCAACCCCCCAAAATTTTAATGCCGTACGCTCCTGGATCAACATGTCTTCAGGGTATCCTAATTATGCTTTTAGTCTGACCGTTGAGGAGAATCTCAAATTTTACGGACGCCTTTATGGGTTAAGGGGCTCTTCTTTACAACGCAAGGTGGATGAAGTCACGTTCCTCTTTGGTTTACAGCCCTATGCCAATCGCCGCTTTGATGAATTGTCCTCGGGCACCAAGCAACGGCTGTCCTTGGCCAAATCGCTTTTAAATGATCCCAAGATTTTATTTTTAGATGAGCCCACCATCGGGCTTGATCCGGATGTGTCTTTGCAAACCCGCGGGATCATTCTGGATATTTTACGGCAGCGCCGGATGACGGTCCTTTTGACAAGTCACAACATGGATGAAGTTGAGACCATGTGCGAAAGGGTCGCGTTTATCCAAAAGGGGCGCATTATTAAATTAGCTACGGTGGACGAGCTCAAACGCTTGCATCAGACGGATGATTTGGAAGAAATATTTATCCAACTGGCCCATCAAAAAGATGAAAAATCCCTGTTATTTCTAAATGCTTCTGCTAAGAATCCGGAAACAGCGATGACAAAAGTCCTGCCAGCGCCCCCCAATGGTGGATGGTGGGCGTGGTTTAATCGGGCCTATGCTTTTACAATCCGCAGCGCCATTTTTGCCAGACGTAATTTATTTGTGATGACGGATGTATTTTTTTGGCCGATGATTTCTTTGATCTCTATCGGGTTTATGGCCAAATTTGTTAAATTGGGCCCTCAAACCTTGGGTTTTGTGATGACAGGGACATTGGCCGCGGGTGTTTTGCAGATCATTCAGCTGGATGTCGGTTATACCGTGCTTTATGAATTATGGTCGAAAAGTTTAAAGCATACCTTATTAACGCCCGTCGGCGTTTCAGAGGGAGTGGCCGGGACTTGGATTGTCGGTATGGTCCGGGGGCTGATCACCTTTGCGCTTCTGGCCTGTGTGGCGTCTTGGGGTTTTGGTTTTCATCTACCGGGGTTTTTTACCACGGCATTATTTTTATTTGGGCTTTTTGCCTGTGCGTTTATTTTG
This sequence comes from uncultured Planctomycetales bacterium, assembly GCA_964483535.1. GTDB lineage: Bacteria > Omnitrophota > Gorgyraeia > Zapsychrales > Fredricksoniimonadaceae > JABDGZ01. The sequence continues at coordinate 9,666 of CAZABZ010000006.1, forward strand.
GGCATTCTGGTTAATATCCTCATTTTGTCCTTTGGTCAAAAAGTAGAGATCACCGCGTGGATGTTTGCTCAATTATTTATGATCCTCTGCGGCATTTATTATCCGATCGATATGCTGCCCAAGGTTTTTCAATACTTAGGATTAATGGTGCCTATCACGCATTTTCTGGAATTTTTCCGTCAAGCATACGGGTTTAAGGCCCACACACCGTATCCATTACTTTCTGGTTTTGCTTTGACCTTTCTCTATATTGTTCTTTCTTTACGCCTTTTAGGCCGCGCTTATACCAGGGCCCGTAAGAAAGGCATCGTCATTCGATTATCGGAATAAATTTCTTGGAGGTTTTCACAGCGGCTGAGGCGGGAATTATTTTCGTGGATTTTTCTACTAACATAAAACCCTCTGAGTACTTAATCAAAGGGTTTTATGAAAATGCATGAAAAACAGCGGTTATTTCTTCTTTGCTGTTTTCTTTTTTGCTTTTTTCTTGGTAGCCATGTATAGCTCCTTTCTTGAAGATTGATTTGTTACTAAGATATTACCATTAAATTGTTTATATGCAAAAATCTTTTTCATAATTTTTTATGGGACCTTCATCATTATACATTCACATTCCATTTTGCAGCCGCAAATGCCTGTTCTGTTCATTTGTGATAGCTGTTGGTCAGGAACATCGACGGGGGGAATATGTGAAGGCCCTTATCAATGAAATGAAGAATAATAAAGGCAGGCGCATCAAAACTATTTATCTTGGCGGCGGCACGCCCGGCATGCTGGATGAGGGCCAGCTTGATGTTTTAATGGACGCAATTAGAAAAAATTTTTTATTTCAAAATGATATTGAGATCACCATTGAAGTAAATCCCGAAAATATCAATCGCGCGAAAGCCAAATTTTTGAAGGCCCAAGGATTTAATCGTGTCAGCCTTGGGGTGCAATCGACCAATGACCGGTATTTAAAATTTTTGGGAAGAGGTCATGATGCGGCCATGGCCCGGGACGCTTATCGCATTTTGCGCGAAGAGGGCGTCATGAACATCAATTTGGATCTCATGTACGCGTTTCCGGGGGAGACAAAAGAGGAATTAGAAGAAGATGTGCGCGCCATTTCACTTTTGGAGAGTGAGCATTTGTCTTTGTACACTTTGACCATTGAACCCAACAGCCGTTTTTATGCCGCGCAGATGAAACTGGATGATGATGAAAAGCTGGCAGAACAATATCTATTGATCGCGCGTATTTTAAATGAGCATGGTTTTAAACAATATGAAGTAAGTAATTTTTCCAGGGCCCCGGGATTTGAGTCAACACATAACAAGAATTACTGGCTAGGAGGTCCTTACATTGGTTTGGGTGTGGGCGCCCATGGTTTTACCGGCCGGCGTCGTTACTGGAACACGTCAAATTTACAAGAATATATACAAAGAGCCGGCGGCGGGGGGCAAGGCATAGAGGGTTTGGATGCGATAGAGGGGTATGAAGATTTAACAGATGATCAGCTATCAATGGAAAAAGTATTGTTTGGTTTAAGGATGAATGAAGGGGTCCCGTGGGATTTAGTCCCTTCAGTCAAGGCAGATCTGATTCAAACGTGGATCAAGGATGGTTTTTTATCGCTTGAAAATGGAAATTTGAAAACCACTGACCGCGGCCGTCTGGTGTTGGATGAATTATCCGCCCGATTGATTTGACGCGGCGATTTTTTCCGAATGGTTGAAGAGTTTTAACAAGGAAACTTCAAGCAGGCCTCGGTATTCTTCATTTAGGGCTAAGCTGTTCAGGATTTTTTGGGCTTCGCTGAGACGTATATGGATGGCTTCAAGCGCGTAATCCAGGCTTTTAGTTTTCACGAAAATCTTTTTAACGTTTTCCAAGTCTTTGAGGGTCTTGGTTTTTTTGGCGAAGATGTCCAAGAATTCTTTTTTTGCTTTACCCCGCAGCACGCTAAAGGCGTGAGTAACAAGAAGCGTTTTTTTGTTTTCCGTTAAATCGGTAAGGATAGATTTTCCGATATTAGCTTCCGTCTCAAAGATCCCGATAATATCATCCTGGACCTGAAACGCTTGGCCGATGAGAATGCCGAAGCGCGAGATTTTTTTGATCTCTTCGTCTTTAGCGCCGGCCAAAATGGCCCCGGTGACCATGGGGCAGTCAAAAGTGTAGCGCGCGGTTTTAAGCGTGTAATTAAGGAAGACTTCTTTTTCGTCGACGTCTTTAACGGGCTTGACCCCGCTGACGGTGTCGATGAATTCACCCATGGCGGTAAAGGCCGCGGTTTGAATAAAGTATTTAAGGGCCCGTTCCTTGCGCGCGGCCGGCTCATCGATGGACAGGAAAGCATCTATGGCTAAAGCGTATACAATGTCCCCGGTGATAATGCCCAGATCAATGCCTAATTTATCAGGATCTTTGGTTTTGACCGTGTGTTCCAAAATTTTATGCATGGTGGGCTTGCCGCGGCGCAGATTCGAACGGTCGATGATATCATCATGGATCAGCATGAAGTTATGCAGAAATTCCATGCAGGTAGAAGCGTTATACAATTTGCGGGAAATTTTTTTGGAGACGGGGGAGTAACCTTTGTAGGTCAGGATCAAAAGCAAAGGCCGCAGGCGTTTGCCTTCCCGCAGGGTAAATTCGCGGATACTTTCAAACAACAAAGGCGAGACCAAATGCAGCTTATAGTTTTTCTTGACCGTGTTGAGAAATAAGGCCAGGCTTTTGTTGATGTTTTTTCGTATTTGCTCGATCAATATTCCCTGTTTTTTGGTAAGCAATGGTTTAAGGCTATTCGCTGGCTTCATAAGTCGGTAGTCTAACATACCTCTTGATTTATCTCAAATATTCCTTAGAATGAATAAAAATTAAGGAAACGACACCAATCTTGTAGTATTTTAAAAATAGTAATTTTAAAGGAAGGCGGACCTTATGCGTATTCTAGGAATATTTTCTATGATGATGTTCTTGTGCCTGGGATTAGCTTCTGCGGCTACAGTGAATCTTATCAATGGCAGTGTAGTACAAGGAGATATCGTTAAGCAAGATAGCAAGAGCCTCCAAATTAGCGTGGACGGCGTGCCCATGACCTATTACGCGGATGAAATTAAGGATATTGATGGAAAGCCTTTTGCGGCAGTACAAAAAGGGCCTGCTCTCCAGCCGGAGACTGTTGCCCAACCTGAAACTACTGCCAAACATGAAATGGGGCCTTTACCTGTCAGTACGCCTACCTCCGCTCCTGCGGCAGGTACGATTGATCAAGACAAAAGGGCCTTGATTTTGAAATTCATTGATGTCTTTGGAACTCGTCAGGCGTTGATCAATAATTTTGAATTGATGCTCAAGCAAATCGAAAAAACAAAACCGGATGAGGCCCAAAAAATCCGCCAGCGTGTTAAGGTTGATGAGATCATCGAACGGTTGCTTCCTATTTATGACCGTAATTTTACATCTGAAGATTTGAAGGCGTTTATTGCTTTTTACGGGTCTGCTGAAGGCCGGAAATTAATAGGCACTATCCCTGATTTGATGAAAGAAAGCGTCCAGGAGAGCGTAAAATATATGGAAGAGAAATTTCCTGAGGCCAAGCAAGGGCAGTAATAGAAAATTCGTAAGTCTTTATATATTAATATGTTACGCTCTTGACAGTTTTTTTAAGTTGACCGTATAATTTTTCTCTGCTATAGTGAATCCGCTTTTAACTTTCCTGTCCATTTTTAATAATCCAGAAGGAGAGAATTCATGATCGACCGTTATTCCCTTTCGAAGATGAGTCGCATTTGGTCCGATGAGCATAAGATGGAAATTATGCTTAAAATTGAAGTTTTATCTTGTGAAGCCATGACCAAGTTAGGCGTTATTCCCAAAGCCGCCATGGACAAGATCCGCAAGAATGCCAAATTTGATTTGGAAGAAGTACGCCGTCTTGAAGAACGCACCAAGCATGATGTGGTGGCTTTTATCCAAAACGTCGGTCAAGGGTTGGGGCCGGAAGCCCAGTATTTGCACATGGGGATGACCTCATCGGACCTGTTGGACACGTCTTTGTCTTTGCAGTGTGTGGAAGCGGGTGAAATCTTAATTGCTGATGTTAAGAAACTTTTAGTGGCGCTTAAAGAGAAAGCTAAAAAGTATAAAGACGCGGTATGTATCGCCCGTACCCACGGCGTGCACGCAGAGCCTACGACCTTTGGTTTGAAGGTGGCCATCTGGTACGATGAGATGAATCGTAACTTGGAGCGTCTGCAAGCGGCCTGTGAAGGCATGCGTTATGGTAAATTGTCCGGCGCGGTGGGCACCTATGCTAATATTGACCCATCGGTGGAAGAGTATGTTTGCCAGCAATTGAATTTAAAGCCGGCGAATGTGGCGACCCAGATCATTCAACGCGACCCGCATGCCCATTATATTATGGTCCTGGCCATTATCGGCTGTTCCTTGGAAAAATTTGCCACGGAAATCAGGGCTTTGCAAAAAACGGAGCTTTTGGAAGTTGAAGAGCCTTTTTTCAAAGGGCAGATCGGTTCATCCGCCATGCCGCATAAACGCAATCCCGTGACCTGCGAGCGCATCTGTGGTTTGTCGCGCATTTTGCGTGCCAATTCTATCGTTGCTATGGAAAATATGAATCTCTGGCATGAGCGCGACATCAGCCATTCCTCGGCGGAGCGTATTATTCTGCCCGATTCAACGATCGCGCTGAATTACATGCTTAATAAATTTATCCCGATCATCGAGGGGCTTTTGGTCTATCCTAAAAATATGATCGCTAATCTTTCCAAGACCCGCGGGCTTATTTATTCACAGCGCATCCTTTTAGAATTGATGAAAAAAGGCCTGACGCGTGACACCGCTTATGAGATCATCCAGGCATGCGCCATGCAGGTTTGGCAGGAAAGCACGGAATTCAAAGATGTGCTTTTCAGAGATCGCAGGGTACGCAAGTATTTATCACAAAATGAAATTAATGCCTGCTTTGACATCAAATATTATATCCGTCATCGGGACAGGATTTTTAAACAGGCAGGGATAAAGTAAACTTGCGAGGGAATATAATAAAAATGAAAAAGTTAGAGAAAGTATACGAAGGCAAGGCTAAAATCCTCTACACCACCGAGGACCCCGCCTTGTTGATCCAATATTTCAAAGATGACGCGACCGCGTTCAATGCCCAGAAGCGCGGCACTATCGCCGAAAAGGGGGTCATGAATAACCAGATCGCCTCCAAGATTTTTGAGCATATGGAAAGTCAAGGCATTGAGACCCATTTCGTTGAAAGGTTAAATGACCGAGAGATGTTGGTCAAGCGAGTGAGCATCGTTCCGCTTGAGGTCATTGTCCGCAACCGCGCGGCAGGTTCTTTATGCCGTTTGCTGGGGTTGGCTGAAGGGATGGCCTTGGCAAGCCCCACGCTGGAATTCTGCTACAAGGATGATGCCCTGGGGGACCCGCAGGTCAATGAATACCATATCCGCGCTTTAAAGTGGGCCACCGATGAGGAAATCCGGAATATCACCGCGTCGGCATTTCGGATCAATGAGGTTTTAAAGAAGTTTTTTTTGAATTTGAACATTGAATTGATTGATTTCAAGTTAGAATTTGGCCGCATTCAGGATCGTATTATCCTGGCTGATGAAATCTCTCCTGACACCTGCCGGTTGTGGGAAGTCGGTACGGGCAACAAGCTGGACAAAGACCGTTTCCGCCGCGATTTGGGCAATATCGAACAGGCCTATCAGGAAGTATTACGCAGAGTTTCCAAATGATTTGGCGTGTTGAAGTCAAACAAAAGGATGGGATCCTTGATACGCAAGGGAAATCCATTGCCCGCGACATTGCCGATTTGGGCTTTGGCGCCTTCCAGGTGCGCGTGGTGTCGGTTTTCCTTTTGGAAGGCAATATCAGCCGCGACGAAGTCAAGCGCATCGGCGATGAGCTTTTAATTGATCCCATTGTTGAGCAATACAGTTTTGATTTAAAGCTGCCCCTGCAGTCAGCCACCCATCATGTCGTTGAAATAGCTTTCCATCCGGGGGTCATGGACCCTGTGGAGGCTTCCACGATCAAAGGCATCCGCGATTTGGGGGTGACGGGCATTACCGCTGTGCGCACCGCCAGGCAATACCACATTTACGGCAAACTTACATCCCAACAATTAGGATCCATCATTAGCCGCGTCTTGATGAATAAACTCATCCAGCACGTGGTCCCTGACCCCTCCCATGTCCCGGCCACGCTTGGCATGACGGGTCATCCCAAGCCCAAATTTGATGTGGTGATCGTGGATTTGATAGGGGCCAATGGAAAGACGCTGGCTGAAATTTCCAGGAGAGGGCAACTGTATTTGAATTTGGACGAGATGAGGGTGGTCCAAAATCATTTTAAAAAAGAAAAACGTAATCCGACGGACGTTGAATTAGAAACGATTGCCCAGACCTGGAGCGAGCATTGCCGTCATAAAACTTTTCGTGGGACGATCCGCTACCGTGAGGGCAAAAACGCGAAGGCCCGGATGGTCCGCAGCCTTTTTAAGACCACCATCGCCGCGGCCACCTTGAAGCTAAATAAAAAGTGGTGCATTTCGGTTTTTCATGACAATGCCGGGGTCATTGCTTTTGATAAAGATTATCATGTCTGTTTTAAAGTCGAGACCCACAATCATCCTTCAGCGCTGGAGCCTTTTGGCGGGGCCAATACGGGGGTGGGCGGTGTCATCCGCGACACTTTAGGGACCGGCCTTGCGGCCAAGCCTTTGTGCAACACCGACGTGTTTTGTTTCGGCCCTCCGGATACGCCCCTGGCAAGTCTGCCGTCGGGCGCTTTGCATCCCAAACGGGTCATGAAGGGTGTTGTTTCCGGGGTGCGTGATTACGGCAATAAAATGGGCATTCCGACGGTCAACGGGGCCATTGTTTTTGATAAACATTTTGTGGGCAACCCGCTGGTTTTTTGCGGCAATATCGGGCTCATCCCCAAGGGCAAAGAGACCAAACGCGTCAACAAAGGGGACCTGATCGTGGCTGTCGGCGGACGCACCGGCCGCGATGGCATTCATGGCGCCACGTTTTCTTCAGGAGAATTGACCGGCGAATCCCAGACGGTCTCTTCAGGCGCCGTGCAAATCGGCAATCCCATCGAGGAGAAAAAAGTGCAGGACGCGCTCTTAAAAGCGCGCGAGGCCAATTTGTATTCCGCCATCACCGATTGCGGGGCCGGTGGTTTTTCATCGGCCGTTGGAGAAATGGGCGAAAAGACAGGCGCCCGGGTTGATTTAGACAAAGCCCCCCTTAAATATCAGGGCCTTCAATACCACGAGATTTGGATTTCAGAATCACAGGAGCGTATGGTCATTTCCGTGCCTCCTACAAACAAAGAAGCTCTTTTAAAGATTTTCGCCCAGGAGAATGTCGAAGCCGTGGTTTTAGGTGAATTCGACGGCTCCGGCCGCTTGCGATTGTTTTTTCACGGACAGCAAGTCGCTGATTTGGACATGTCCTTTCTTCATGACGGGTTGCCGCAAAAACCCAAGGAAGCGGTCTATCACAAGCCTGTTTTAAAGAAAGAAAAACTGCCCAAGACAGGGGCCCAGGATTTGACTGCCAGTTTATGCATGGCGTTAAGCCATTATAATGTGGCTTCCAAAGAAAGTGTTATCCGCATTTATGATCATGAGGTGCAGGGGACCAGTGTGATAAAGCCTTTGGTCGGGATTTCCACCGACGGGCCTTCAGATGCCGCGGTGATTCGTTGCCGGCTGGATTCTAATCGGGGTATCGCGGTTTCCAACGGTATTAACGTGCGTTTTGGCATGATCGATCCATTTGGGATGGCGGCTTCCTGCATTGATGAAGCTATCCGTCAGATCATCGCGGTGGGCGGTTCTTTGGAACGCATTGCCTTGCTGGATAATTTTTGCTGGGGGAATCCGGACAAGACCGACCGTCTGGGGTCCCTGGTGCGCTGCGCCCAAGGTTGTTATAAAGCCGCGGTGGCTTTCGGCACCCCGTTTATTTCAGGTAAAGACAGTTTATACAATGAATACACCCACCAAGGCAAAAGCCTCGCGATTCCGGGGACTATTTTGATCTCTGCGATCGGTATCATCGACGATGTAAAAGGGTGCGTTACCATGGATTTTAAGAATGAGGGAAACAGTATTTATGTGATTGGGACAACTTTTGATGAACTTGGCGGATCGATCTATCTGGAAAATTTAGGGCAGTTGGGGGTCCATGCGCCACAGGTCAATTTTAAGATGGCTGTTAAAACATATCAGGCCGTTGAGAAAGCAACTAAAGCGGGATTGATTGCCTCTTTACATGATTGTTCCGAAGGTGGAGTAGCTGTTGCTTTAGCGGAAATGGCCTTTGCCGGCGGCTTGGGAGCAACGGTTCTATTAAAGAATCTGCCTTACAAAGGTAAACAGACACGGGAAGATGTTTTACTTTTCTCGGAAAGCAATTCACGTTTCATTGCAGAAGTTCCGCCTGGCTCTGAAAAAGCGCTGGCAAGAATTTTAAAAGGCGTCCCTTATGCCAAGGTCGGCAGGGTTGAAGCAAGCCCGGAGCTTGTCGTTTATGGCCTCAAAGACCAGCCGGTTATCAACGCCCGTATTGATGAACTTAAAGAAATTTGGAAATCGTCGTTAAAGTGAGGACACGTATGGTAAAAATAAAAAAGCACCACCAAGCCCCTGACCTGGAAATGATGGAAGACCCATGGCGCATTTTCCGCATTATGGCGGAATTCGTCGACGGGTTTGAAGAACTTAAAGACATAGGCCCGGCCGTGACCATATTCGGGTCTTCACGCATTCACACACAGCATTCCTATTATGACGCGGCCCAAAAGACGGCTGGATTACTCGTCAAGGCAGGTTACGCGGTCATCACCGGCGGAGGCCCAAGCATCATGGAGGCGGGCAATAAAGGGGCCGCCCAAGCAGGCGGCCAATCCATCGGAATGAATATTGATCTGCCTTCTGAACAAAAACCAAATAGCTATATTAATCATTTGATCAATTTTCATTATTTTTTCTGCCGCAAGGTCTGTTTTGTTAAATATGCCAAGGCCTTTGTGATTTTTCCCGGCGGCTTTGGCACTTTGGATGAATTATCAGAAAGCATCACTTTAATTCAGACCAAGCGCATGGATAAATTTCCTGTCATTCTTTATGGGAGCCAATACTGGAAAGGGCTTTTAGATTGGTTTAAGGGTTCTGTGCTTAAAGAAGACTGTATTAGTCTCCAAGATTTGAATATTATACAAACAGCTGATAAACCGGAAGAGGTCGTCAAGCTTATCAAGGCGTTCTACGCCAAGAAAAAGAAATAATCGTTTATGTCACAAAATGTTAAAGTTATAGTTTTACGCACTGCCGGCACTAACTGCAACGAGGAAACAGCGTTTGCGTTCAGCCGTTTGGGCGCCCATGTCGAGCAGGTGCATATCAATGCCTTGACCTGTGGCACTCCCAAATTGAGCGACTATCATATCCTGGCTTTACCCGGCGGTTTTAGTTACGGCGATGACATTGCCTCGGGGCGCATTTTGGCCAATGAGTTGCGTTTGAAATTGGCAGATGACATCAAACAATTCATCCGCGATGGCAAATTAATTATCGGCATATGCAATGGATTTCAGATCTTGGCTAAAGCCGGAATCCTGCCGGGCTTGGGCTTGGGATTGGGATTGACCCCGCTTGAGCATCAGGGGGCCAACCAGGAAGCGACTTTATTTTATAATGATTCCGCGAAATTCGAGGCCCGTTGGGTGCACTTGAAAGTGGAAAGCC
>CAZABZ010000007.1:0-17685 GCA_964483535.1 uncultured Planctomycetales bacterium
AAAGATTATGGTTTAGTCGACGGTGTTATCGCGCATTTTGGAGAAGCAATAAAATAATCAGAAAGGGATTTACCATGAAACGTAATCTGTTGTTGACTCCGGGACCAACCCAAGTGCCTCCTCAACTTTGTGAGATTTTAGGCCGGCCGATCATCCATCACCGTACACCGCAATTTCAGGAGAATATCAAGCAGGCGATAGAGGGCCTGAAAGAAGTTTTCCAAACTAAAAATGATATTTACATTTTAACATCTTCAGGGTCCGGTGCCATGGAGGCCGCAGTGGTTAATTTACTTTCCCCCGGCGACAAGGCCATTGCTGTCGATGGCGGGAAATTCGGCGAACGCTGGGTGGAACTTTGCCAGACGTATAAAGCCAATACCATCGTGCATAAAGTCCAATGGGGAAAAGCCCCCACCGCGGCAGAAATCAAATCTTTACTTGACGCTAATCCTGATACTAAGGCCGTGTTCATCACCCTGGCAGAAACCTCAACCGGCGTGACCCCTGATGTCAAGGCTATTGGCGCCGTGGTTAACCAGTACTCAGCCGTTTTAGTCGTCGATGCTATATCGGGCTTGGCTGTTCAGGAAATAAAAACAGACGAATGGTCCTGTGATGTGGTTGTATCAGGTTCACAGAAGGGCCTAATGTTGCCGCCTGGTTTGGCTTTTGTCAGCGCCTCACCCAAGGCCATTGATTTAATCAACAAGAATACAGCGCCCCGCTACTACTTTGATTTGCGTAAGTGCAAGAAAGCCCTGGAAAAAACGGACACTCCTTTTACGCCGGCTGTGGGTATTCTTATTGCCTTAGTCGAGACTCTTAACATGATTAAAAAAGACGGTCTGAATAATATGTTCGCGCGTTATGCGCACTTGGCCCGTGCCGTACGCGCGGGATGTGCCGCCATCGGTTTGGGACTGTATCCGGACCCTGCTTGCTCGACCAATGTGTTGACCGCCGTAAAAGTACCTGCGAATATCGACGGAGAAAAACTGGTCAAGACCATGCGCGATACCTATGGCATTACTTTTGCCGGCGGACAGGACCATCTCAAGGGCAAGGTCATCCGCATAGCACATATGGGGGCCCTGGATGAATATGATGTCCTCACGGGGCTTGCCTGCCTGGAAAAAGTATTACATCAAATGGGGCATAAATTTGAACTGGGAGCTGCTTTAACTGCGGCGCAGAAATCTTTAAATACAAAATAACCATTCCTCCGCCTTGACGGGGAAGGGAATAGTAACCGGATAAAGGACGCATATGTTTAAAATATTGATCAGTGACAAATTAGAAAAAGAAGGGCTTGATATTTTATCCGCAGACAAACGTTTTACAGTGGATTGTAAATTCGGCATACCTGCGGATGAATTACAAAAAATAATTAAAGATTACGATGCCTTGATCGTGCGTTCCGGCACCCAGGTAACGTCCTCGATCATAGAAGCCGCGAACAAATTAAAAGTGATCGGGCGCGCGGGCGTCGGTTTGGATAATGTGGATTTGACGGCCGCCACCAAAAAGGGGATTGTGGCCATGAATACCCCCGCGGGAAACACCACTTCCACCGCCGAGCAAACCATGAGCCTGATCATGGCGCTTTCCCGTAATATCCCTCAAGCCGTCGCTTCCTTAAAGTCCGGCAAGTGGGAGCGTTCCAAATTTACCGGGGTTGAACTTTATGGCAAGGTGCTGGGCATTATCGGTTTGGGCCGTATCGGCTCAACAGTGGCTAAAATGGCCCAGGCTTTTGGTATGGTGATTATCGGCTTTGACCCTTATCTTTCAGCTGAGATTGCCAAAAAGAACGGCATCAAATTAGTTGATCTCAATGAAATTTATAAAACCGCGGATTATATAACGGTGCATATCCCTAAAACGGATGAAACGACCCATATGATCGGCGAAGCTCAAATTGCTTTAATGAAAAAAACAGCGCGTCTGATCAATTGTGCCAGAGGCGGCATTATCGATGAGCCCGCGTTGATCAAAGCTTTGCAGGAAAAACGTATCGCCGGTGCCGCGTTAGACGTCTATGAAGTTGAGCCGCCGGATTTTCAATCTCCGCTTTTTAAATTAGATAATTGCGTCACCACGCCGCATCTTGGCGCATCCACTTCTGAAGCCCAATTGAATGTGGCCATTGAGATCGCCCACGCGGTTAAAGACGCTCTTTGCGGGGCCGGTATCCGCAATGCCGCCAATTTCCCATCGCTGTCCGGGGAAGCTTACAAAGCCATTGAGCCGTATCTGAGCCTGGCAGAGCGTATGGGTAAATTCGCCGGCCAATTGATACAAGGCCGCATCAGCGAGGTGACCATTACCTATAGCGGGGCGGTCGCTCAGGAAAAAATTACGGCCGTGACCATGGCTTTATCTCATGGGCTTTTAACCCCGATTTTAGGCGAAGATGTCAATACCATTAATTCCCTGAATATGATGAAAGAGCGTGGTATTAATGTTAAGGAAATCATCTCCAATCAGGAAGGTGAGTACGTCAACGCCATCGCCCTTGATATCACCACCGATAAAGAACCATTTTCTTTACTTGGCACCTTATCCAGTAATAAACAGCCGCGTATTGTTAAGATCAACAATGTTTATGTGGAAACTGTTCCTCAAGGGCATATGTTGTTTATCAATAATAATGACAAACCCGGCATTGTGGGCGCTATCGGCACGCTATTAGCCGCAGAAAATATCAATATTGCCGGCATCACCTTAGGTCGTGAAAATCAACAGGGGGTTGCGGTCAGCGTTGTTAACGTTGATAGTGAAATCCCGGAATCCCTTATCAAAAAATTACAAAAAACCAAAAATATACTTTTTGTCAAAGCCATAAAGGTATAAATGAACAATCTTGGTATAATTACTTGTGGCATTGGTTTGCAGGACGCTCTTAACCCCTGCATCTTTATGACCTGTTCTGTTTTTATCGTCCATGGTCTTTGGCTTAAAAGAGAATCTTTGAAAAGCGTCTGGTTGCGTGTTATTTTTGTATTGATTTATGCATTAAGTTTCTTGGAATTTAATTTTGGGCCTGCTCAAATTCTTCTTTTTCATAAGAATTTTATCTTTGCTGCCAAAATTTTTTATTTCGTTTTAGGTGTTTGCGCTTTTGTTTTAGGTGTTTTATTTTTCAAAGACTGGATTATACTGCGTCGCGGACTGCCTACAAAAAATCCGTGTCAATGCGAGCCTACCCCGCCAAAGGCGGGGGAGTCCGCGGGGCGACGAAGCCTTCTCCTTGGGGGACCAGTAGTGCTGCTGACAACAGTTATTCTGGCAGTAGCGTTAAGCGCCTTAGCCACGCTTTGGCCCATCAATACTTATATTATGCTTTTAGGCAACATGGCATTTATAAAAGGCCAATGGCAGATGGTTATGCCGCTGCTGCTGGGTTATGTTTTTACCAGCATGTGGCCGCTATGGTTTGTGTGGGCGTTTCTAAGCATTAAGAATCCACGCCCATCTTTATTGAAAATCGTTTGTTCCTCTATTTTTCTTACGGCATCATCGTGCGTAATTTTTATATTTAAGTAACACTATCAATAAGTCAGGACATATCATGAATTTAGTCGTGATTGGCGCCCAATGGGGTGATGAAGGCAAAGGCAAATTAATCGATATCCTCTCTGAAAGTGTCGATATCATCGTGCGTTATCAAGGCGGTAATAATGCCGGCCATACCGTTATTGTCGGTAATAAGGAATATGTTTTTCATTTGGTCCCTTCAGCCATTTTGCGTCCCAAAAAAATCTGTGTGATCGGCAATGGGGTGGTTATTGACCCCAAGGCCTTGTTGGAAGAAATCGATGGTTTAAAAAAACGCGGCCTGCCAATAAAGGGCGCACAGCTTAAAATTTCAGCCAACGCGCATGTGGTTATGCCGTATCACAGGGTGATGGACAAGTTGCGTGAAGGCAAACGCGCAAATAAGATCGGCACCACCGGGCGCGGCATAGGGCCTTGTTATTCCGATAAAGTCGGGCGTATGGGCATTCGCGTCATTGATCTTTTAAATCCTAAGGTGCTCAAGGCCAAGTTAGCGGATAACCTTAACGAGAAGAATGATATTTTTGTAAAGGTGTATGGCTTTAAAAATTATGATTTCAGCGAAATTTATAAGGAATACTCGAATTTCGGCCGACGGCTGAAACCTTATATTTGCGATACAGCCCTTTTCTTAAACCAGGCTATCAAGGCCCAGAAAAAAATCCTTTTTGAAGGCGCCCAAGGGACCTTTTTAGATATTGATTTTGGGACCTATCCTTTTGTAACTTCGTCCAATGCTACCGCCGGCGGCGTTTGTTCCGGTACTGGAGTGCCTCCCACCAAAATCGGGCGGGTAGTGGCCGCGCTTAAAGCGTACACAACCCGAGTAGGGGAAGGTCCTTTCCCGACTGAATTCGGCAAAGAAATGAATGAACTTATCCGCAGCAAAGGCCATGAATTTGGCGCCACTACCGGTCGTCCCAGACGCTGCGGATGGTTTGACGCGGTGCTCGCGCGGTATTCCGTGACCATTAACGGTGCCACCCAATTAGCGATCATGAAGCTTGATGTATTGGATGAACTTGAAGAAATAGAGATCGCCACGGCCTATAAATATAAAGGGAAAGTTTACAAAGATTATTGCCACGATTTGGACGTGTTGGCCCATGCCAAACCTATTTATGAAAAATGGCCTGGCTGGAAGAGTTCGACCCGAGAGGTGCGTCAGTATAATAAATTGCCGCTTAAGGCCCGTCGTTATATTGAACGTTTAGAAAAGTTATTGGATGTCCCTGTCAAATATATTTCCGTTGGATCCAAGCGAGACGAAATAATCATTCGTTAAGGGTTTTTCGAAAAGACTAAACAGCCATTGGGATGAATTTTTTCCGCCAAAATGCTAATTGCTACTTACTGATTCCTGGATAAGTCAGGAGCAAAAACACGCATTTTGGCTATAAAAATTATCCCAACGTCTGTTTAGACGCATAGCAAACATTACAAGTATAGATGGCTTTTTATGAGGACATTGTGTTTTCTGAGCAGGTAGTGGAAGGCTGATTTGGCATGGTCCCCGCCGAAGGCGGGGCAAATCAGCCTGGTGACTAGCGAAGCCGCATCGCTGGATGCGGCGAGCGTGCCTGCGAAGGAAATACAATGGCCGAATAAACACGCGAGCGAAAAGAACAATTTATCCCTTACAGTACACGCGTCGCAAGAACGATTCATTACTTGACTTTCATAAATGCCTGTGATAATTTGAATTATAAATTTTGTTATATAATAATATAAATAGGAGGGTTGTGATGCGCTCTAATAAAACAGTCTTAATGAATATTTCTTTAGTCCTAGTGCTTGCTCTGGGACTTTCCGGTTGTACGATCATCCTTCAAAAAGGCCGCCGTACCGACATTGAAAAAATTTCCAAATTAAAAAATGATATGAGCGAATTAGAGCGTGCCAAGGACGAATTGGAAAAACGCCTCCAGGATGAGATCAACAATAAACAAGTAAAGGTGGAAATGCAGTCTAAGGGGCTGGTTATTACCTTCGTATCAGAAGTATTGTTTGATTCCGGGAAAGCCAAATTACGCAAGGACTCCTACTCGAAATTAGATAAAGTCGCCGGTGTTTTAAATACGACAGTTTCCGATTTAAACGTGGGTGTCGAAGGTCATACGGATAATAAACCGATCAAGAGATCAGGCTGGAAATCCAATTGGGAATTATCTACGGCCCGCGCGTTGTCTGTTTTGCATTATTTAAGCGATAAAAGTGTGTCTGAGCCTCGTCTAGCAGCCATCGGTTATGGTGAATATAAGCCGGTCGCTTCCAATGACACTAAGGAAGGCCGTCAAAAAAATCGTCGTGTTGAAATTGTTATCCTCCCCAAGACTGAAACGACAAACAGTGATGCCGTGTCCGGTCAAGAGGAAAACAGTTCAAATTAAAAAATAAAGAGATATCAATGAAAGACACTCTTCTGGTTATATCTTTATTGCTAGCGGTCAGTTTGTCAGTGATGGTGGTGCGTTTTGCCCAAAAAGCTGATAAAGCCGGCAAAAGTCTGGAAGAAGAACGTTACAGCCGTATGGTGGCTGAGGAAACTTTACAAAAAAATGATGCTAAATTGGCGACCCTTCAGGAATTATTGAAAGAGACCCAGAATAAAATGACCAAGATTGAAGATGTCCTCGACCAGGAAAAAAACGTAAATCTGGATTTAAAGAAGCAGTATGATGAATTAACAGAAGCCAAAGCCGATTTGGAAAATAAATTACATGTAACGCTTCAAGAGAAAGTTGCGGCACAGGCCAAAACTCAACCACCTGCATCTGCTAAGGGCGCCCAACCAGCTCTTCAAGCAGCAGCAAAACCGGTTGCACAATCAGTTGCCGCGGGGCACTGACTTTAAAGTATTTTTGGGCTTTGACGATGCCCCGCCTCTGGCGGGGTTTATTATTTAAATATGGGTAAAGATCAACTTCCAAACAACTTAGAGTGCCGATCAACACGGCCCCGTCATGTGGCTATTATTATGGACGGCAATGGCCGTTGGGCCCAAGCCCGGGGGATGAACCGCACTCAAGGGCACCTGGAAGGGATCAAAAGAGTCGAAGAAATTATTAAAGCCTCCCGTGATATCGGCATAGAGTTTTTGACTATCTATGCCTTCTCAACAGAAAACTGGAGCAGGCCGCAAGATGAAGTGTCTATGATCATGCGCACATTCATCACGGTCTTAGGCCAAAAGGCCAAAGAACTCGGAGACAATGGCGTTCGTATCAATTTTATCGGCCGCCGTCAAGGAGTGCCGGAAGAAGTCTTAAAAGCCATGGATGAAGCGGCATTCGTAACAATGAGCAATACAGCCATGACTCTTAATATAGCTTTTAATTATGGCGCTCGAAGCGAGATCGTTGACGCCATTAAATCCATTTCTTGCCAGGTGCGTGAAGGTAAAATAAAACCCGATGATGTTGACGAAAAGCTCGTCGACTCTTATTTATATACTAAAGGGCAACCGGACCCTGATTTATTGATCCGCACTTCGGGTGAAAAACGCATCAGCAATTTTCTATTGTGGCAGCTTTCTTACGCCGAATTATACTTTACGGACAAATATTGGCCGGAATTTAATGAAGAACAGTTTTCAAAAGCTTTGATTAGTTATGCCCAAAGAGAACGCCGCTGGGGCAGGATTGCCTCGCCATCAGGCGTGGTAAAGGATTAAAAAATGTCTTGGTCAAGATTGATATCATCGGTAGTTATGATCACACTAACGGCCCTGGCTATTATGAACAATTTTTTGTTCATTGCTGAAGTGCTCTTATTGACCGCGGGCGGCCTTTATGAATTTTTTTATATGATGCGTAAAAAAGAAATCCCAATTTATAATTACACTAGCATTTTTATAGGTCTTCTGATCCCTATTTCCATTATTACCCGTTTTGAACCGACCAAAAATTGGGAGCTGTTATTTATCGTTATAGGGTTCTTATTGATTTTGTTTATGCAATTTGCGCGTCAGGACAACCGTCATGCGATTTTAGGCTTGTCGACGTCCCTCTTTGGAGTTTTGTATGTGGCCTGGTTTTTTAGTTTTTTAATCAAGATCCGTCTGATGCTGCCGGGCATAGAAGGGGTGAAACTATTGGGATTTATCCTTCTGGTGACTAAAAGCGCTGATATCGGGGCATTGCTTATTGGCAGCAGTTTGGGCAAGCACCCGCTTTTACCAAAAGTCAGTCCTAATAAATCTGTTGAAGGCACCCTTGGGGCGGTTTTAATGTCAGCATGCACGGCATTGATCTTTAGTTCATTTTTGCCGCCAACATTGAATTTACCCTCTTGGCAAATATTTTTTATGGGGGCTTTTTTCGGTGGCTTGGGTCAATTGGGAGACCTTTCCGAATCTTTGATCAAACGCGACTGCGGAGTAAAAGATTCCGGAAAATTCTTACCCGGGATGGGTGGAGTTTTGGATGTCATTGACAGTTTATTATTCTCGGCACCGGCGTTTTATTTGTACATGAGCTCCACACTCAATAGATTGCAATAATGAAACCTGTCTCGCTTGCTATTTTAGGTTCGACCGGCTCCATAGGCCTTAACACATTGAAGGTGGTGGATCACAATCCTCAACACTTTCAAGTAGTGGCTTTAAGCGCTTACAATAATTTTAAACTGCTTGAGAGTCAGATAAAAAAATATAAGCCTTCACATGTGGCTGTAGGAAAAGAAGGCCTGGCGCACTTTAAAAATATTGGCATTAAGGGTGTAAAGTTTTATTCTTCCCAAGATTGTGCCCAGATCGCGTCTTTGAAAGAAGTTGATGTGGTGGTCCTTGCCATGAGAGGAACAGGGGCTTTGATGCCTTTTTTAG
This sequence comes from uncultured Planctomycetales bacterium, assembly GCA_964483535.1. Taxonomy (GTDB): domain Bacteria; phylum Omnitrophota; class Gorgyraeia; order Zapsychrales; family Fredricksoniimonadaceae; genus JABDGZ01. The sequence continues at coordinate 8,387 of CAZABZ010000007.1, forward strand.
AGGCCTTGCGTGCGGGCAAGACAGTGGCCCCTGCGAATAAAGAAGCGTTGGTTATTGCCGGTGATCTGATTATGAAGGAGGCCTCTCGACATAAAGCACGCATTATTCCGATAGATAGTGAACAAAGCGCTATTTTTCAATGTTTGGAAGGACAAAAATCAAAACCTGTGTTTGTTCATTTGACTGCTTCCGGAGGGCCTTTGAGAGAAGTGGGATCAAAAAGATTTAAACAAATGACTCCCAAAGATATTCTATGCCATCCTCGTTGGAAAATGGGGCCTAAAATTACCGTGGATTCGGCCACACTGATGAATAAAGGTTTTGAAGTCATTGAAGCCAAACATTTGTTCAATTTAAGCTACGATCAAATTAAAGTATTGATCCATCCGGAGGCGGTCATTCACTCCATGGTGGAATTCGCGGACGGCTCTTTGTTGGCCCAGTTAGGGATAACGGACATGCGCCTGCCTATACAATACGCCTTGACCTATCCTGAGCGTTTACCGACTGGCCTTCGGGCACTTGATCTGGCAGAATTAGGATCGTTGAATTTTCAAAAGCCTGATCTTAAAAAGTTCCCGTCTCTGGAGTTGGCTTTTGAAGTAGCCCGTTTGGCCGGCAGCATGCCGACAGTATTAAACGCCGCGGATGAAGAAGCTGTGGAGGCGTTTTTGAGAGGGAAGATTAATTTTTCAAGTATTTATAAAGTCGTTGAAAAAGTGGTTTTACGTCATACAATAGTAAAAAATCCGTCATTACAGGCAATATTACAGGCGGATGAATGGGGCAGGCAAGAGGCCCGAAAAATTATCTGTGCAAAATGATAGTATTGTTTAATTGGAGTCATATTATGCCGTTGATTATTTTCATCTTTATATTGAGCATTTTGATTTTAGTGCACGAGTGGGGTCATTTTATCACCGCCAAAAAATGCGGCGTTAAGATTGAACAGTTTGCCTTGGGCTTTGGGCCAAAATTATTCGCCCAGGTGCACGACGGTACCGAATTTTGTTTGTGCGCCATACCCTTAGGTGGTTTTGTTAAAATGGCCGGTGATGAACGTGACAAATGTTTAGGCAGCGGCGATGAATACTTCAGTAAATCGGCAGGACAACGGGCGTTGATCATTTTAATGGGGCCGGTGGTGAATTTGATTTTGGCCTATGTGTGCTTTTGGTTTGTGTTTATGATCGGCTATGTGGACATGGACCTTTCTTCCCAGAAAGCCGCTCCTGTGGTGGGGCAGGTTTTAGAACACTCCCCAGCCCAACAGGCGGGATTGAAATTAGGAGATAAAATTTTAAGCGTTAATGGCCAGCCCATCGCACATTGGCTGCAGCTGCAGGATTTGGTTACTGATTCAACGGGGCATAGCTTAACATTGACCATAGAACGCCAAAGCCGCGCAATTGCTGTGAGCATCACACCCGAAGAAACAAATCAACAGGATATTTTTGGTCGTCAGCATAAAACACGGCGTATCGGTGTAGGGCCAATGCCGATTAATAATGTCAAAGATATTGTAGTCACCCGTTATGGTTTTTGGGGATCTTTGGGCAAGGCAGGCGAAGAATTAATGAACATTACGGTTAAAACGTATGTCGCCCTATATGAAATGGCGATAGGGGCCCGTTCTCCCAAAGAAGCGATGGGTATTATAGGCATGTTTTTTGTGATAAAATTCGCTTTGACCATAGGTTTTTCTTTTGTTTTGCACATTGTAGGGATTATCAGCGCTTCTTTGGCTATTTTCAACCTGTTGCCGGTCATCCCTTTAGACGGAGGGCATTTGTTTTTGGTTGGCCTGGAGAAATTACGCGGCAAAGCCTTGTCCATAAAGACCGATCAATTCATTGCTAAGGCCGGATTTACTTTGATTATCATGTTGGCTTTATTTGTATTCTATTCAGATTTCGAACGTATCGGCTTAATTGATAAAATACGCGAGGTGATCCATGTCTAATTTTGAATTTAATGAAATCAAGGCCCGTATTCATCATTATTTAATTTCCAAGACTGATTTTCTACGCCTCAAAGATACCATGCAGGAAGACCAACTAAGCGCTTTTGTGGATTCTGCCATCAATAAACTTTGCGAAGAAACAAAATTAACGGTCACTTTAGACGAGCGCCAGTCGATCCTTCGTGAATTAGCCGCTTCAATTATTAACCTTGGGCCGCTGCGTTCTTTTGTTGAAGATCCCACGATAAATGAAATCATGGTTAACGGGGCCAAATCGGTGTATATCCAACGCGCCGGAAAAATTGAAAAGACCAATGTCACTTTTCCAAACAATGCTAATTTGATGTACACCATTCAAAAAATCCTGTCAGCGTCCTCTTCCAGCCGACGGGTAGATGAATCTTCCCCGTATGTGGATTTTTCCATAGCGGATGGATCGCGCGTTAATGTTATTTTACCTCCTTGTTCTTTGATTGGCCCTGTCATGACGATCAGAAAATTTTCCCGTGATTTGACCACTATTGATGATCTCATAGAGCGAAAAACCCTTAACAAACAAATGGCCGCTTTTTTGATCGCTGCCATTAAAGCCAAATTGAATATCGTTTTTTGCGGTTCTACCGGTAGCGGTAAGACGACCTTGCTGAATGTTCTCTCCAGTCATATTCCCGAACATGAACGTATCATTACCATTGAGGATACTTCTGAACTTCGCTTGATGCAGGACCATGTGGTTTCCCTGCAGGCTAAAGCCCCTAATGTGGAGGGCAAAGGTGAGGTGAGTATCCGCGATCTATTTGTTAATTCTTTGCGTATGCGTCCGGACCGGATCATTATCGGAGAAGTACGCGGCCATGAAATCCTGGATTTGGTGCAATCCATTGCTTCCGGCCATTCAGGTTCTTTGGCCATCGTGCACGCGGACTCACCAGAGGAATGTTTTAATCGCATGATCACCATGATGCTGATGTCCGGTATCCGATTAAGCGGAGAACAAATACAAAAGCAGTTGGCAAAATCCATTGATTTGATCGTTTATATTGAGCTTTCTATGGATGGTGTGCGCAGGATTGCGAATATCACGGATTTACAAAGCGCTAAAGAAGGCGACATCGCTTCTCTGGTCGATATTTTTACCTTCAAACAGGAAAAAATCGATGAACAGGGAAAAGTTGTTGGGGATTGGGTAATGAACCAACAAAAACCATCTTTTTATAATAAATTTATTAAACGCAATATTCAACTACCCAACGGATTTTTTGTATAAATTATGTACTGGTCTAAATATTTTCTTCCAACATTAAAAGAAGTTCCCATGGGGACCGAAGCCATAAGTCACCAGCTTTCCCTGCGCGCAGGGCTGGTCCATATGTTGACTTCAGGCGTGTATTCTTATTTGCCCTTGGGTTATAAAGTGTTGGCCCGCGTGGAGAACATTATCCGTCAAGAGATGGATGCTATTGGCTGCCATGAATTATTGATGCCGGCACTTCATCCTATCGACATTTGGGAAAAAACCGGCCGCGACATCACGCTTAAAGAAGTCATGATCACCTTTGATAATAAAAAGGGCCAGCGCATGTGCCTGGGGCCGACGCATGAGGAAATCATTACAGACTTAGCTAAACATTTTATCAAAAGTTACCGTCAATTGCCTGTTACGTTGTATCAAATACAGACCAAGTTCCGGGACGAGCTCCGTACCCGTTTCGGCATTGTCCGTGCCTGTGAATTTATCATGAAAGACGCGTATAGCTTTGACCGTGATGAAGAGGGGCTCAAAAAAAATTACGATATGCAGTTACAAGCCTATACTAAGATTTTTAAACGCTGCGGCCTGAATGTGATTGTTGTTGCCGCGGACAGCGGGGCCATGGGTGGGAGTATTTCGCATGAATTTTTAGTAGTTGCCCCCATCGGTGAAGACGCGGTATGGGTCAATAAAAATAATGGGCAGGCGCTTAAAGATGAGAACGGAAAGCCCCCGCAAGGGAGCCAGTGGGAACAAAAAGTAGCCATTGAGCTAGGCCATGTTTTTCAGTTAGGCACCAAATACTCTAAAAGTTTAGGCGCCGTTTACTTAGATAAAAATGGAGAGCAAAAACCCATGATCATGGGCTGTTATGGCATTGGTGTCAGCCGTTTGATTGCCGCTATTATTGAAGTTAACAATGATGCCGGCGGTATTATGTGGCCCAAAGAAGTTGCTCCGTTTGACGTGGAAATTTTACCTGTGCAAGTCTCTGATGGGGAGTCTATGCGGCTGGCTGAAGAATATTATAAGGAACTTACGGCATCAGGACTGGATGTGCTCCTTGATGACCGCGATGAGAGCGCGGGACGTAAATTCAACGATGCTGATTTGATCGGGATACCGTTACGTATTGTTATCGGCAAACGCATGCTGGCCAATGATCAGGTGGAGATTAAAATCCGCCGCAACGGTCAAGTGATGGCTGTTAACAAAAATAAAGTTAAAGAAGAGATTTTAAAATTATGTTAGCCATGGCTATTGACGAGATCCAACAAAAAATCGAATCGCTGACCAAGAAGGTTTTTGAGGAAGCGGGCATCGATTTGATCGAATTGAAAGTGGGCGGGCACAAAAATGACGTCCTCATTCAAATCACCGCTGATAAACCTTCTGGTGGCATTACCATAGGAGAGTGTGCTATACTTAACAAAACTTTGGTAGCCGCGATTGAACAAAAAGAATTATTACCTCCTGAGAATTTTTCCCTAGAATTATCTTCGCCGGGATTAGACAGGCCGCTTGTAACGCGCAAAGATTTTATGCGGTCCATAGGCCTGAAGCTGCATTTTTGGTTTAACGGGCCTGTGGGCATTGATGGAAAAAAAGAAGAGCAAGGGATGTTGGCTGAAGTCGGAGACTCGGGCTTGACGATCACCACTGGCGGCAATCACAAATTGGTTGTGCCTTTGTCTTCGATTATTAAAGGAATGTTGGTTATTTAACGAAATTCTTACAATGTGCTTAACAAGAGAGGATTTATGGATAGTGAATTAATGATTATTTTAGAACAACTGGAGAGAGACAAGGGCATCGATAAAGAAATTTTAATCACGGCAGTCGAAGCTGCGGTAGCTTCTGCGGCTAAAAAGATATGGACCGTTGACAAAGAAGAAGACGTAAAAGTTGTCCTGGACCGTAAAACCGGAAAAATCAAGGCTTGGGCGGGGGATGAAGAAATCCATTCCAGCGAATTCGGCCGTATTGCCGCGCAGACCGCGAAACAAGTGGTCATTCAAAAAATCCGGGAAGCGGAAAAAGATGTGGTATTTAGCGAATACAATGCCCGTATCGGACAGATCATCAGCGGCAGTGTTTATAGGTTTGAACGCGGCAATATTATTGTGGATTTAGGAAAAGCCGAAGCTTTGGTGCCTAAAAGCGAACAGAGCAATAAGGAAGAATTCCGTCAAGGCGAGCGTATCCGGGCCTATGTGCTGGAAGTCCGACGGGAAAATCGAGGGCCACAGATCATTCTTTCAAGGGCCCACCCTAATTTTGTCAAACGCCTTTTCGAATTGGAAGTGCCTGAAATTTATGAAGGCATCATTGAGATCAAAGCCATCGCGCGCGATCCAGGAGAGCGTACCAAAATCGCGGTTTATTCAAAAGATGAGAAAATCGATTGCGTAGGGGCCTGTGTCGGCATGCGCGGCAGCCGTGTTAAAAACATTGTTACTGAACTGCACGGTGAGAAAATCGACATCGTACGCCATTCCGAGGACATTAAAGAATATATTCAAGCGGCTTTGTCACCGGCTGAAATTTCACAGATGCAGTTGATTGCCGATGAAAAGAGGGTTAACATTATTGTAGATGAAGACCAATTATCTTTGGCTATCGGTAAATACGGCCAAAATGTGCGTTTAGCCAGTAAACTGGTAGGCTGGGAATTGGATATTTATTCCGCCAAACAATGGGAAGAAAAACAAAAGACCTCCGATCCAAACAAGGAAGCGGCTGCCGAACCTTCCCCGGACGTGACACCGTCCGATGAGGATTCTAAAGAAGAAGAGGAACAGGAATAATATGAGAATTGCGGATTTAGCCAAAGAGCTAAAAATCACAGAAACCTATATCAACAACAAACTCAAATCGTTGAAATTCCGCTCTAAAGAAGGCGGTGAGATAACAACTGTCGTTGAAATGATCCTACGTGATGCTTTGGCTGATGAAGGGATAGGCCACAAGGTAGTTGATGAGCCGGCGCCTAAAAAGAAAACAGTAAAAAAAGCTAAATCGCCTGCTGTAGACGCTAAAGATAAGCCCAAGGCAAAGGTTGTTGAAGCTAAAAAAAGTAAAAAACCAAAAGCCGCTCCTGCCAAAAAGAAAACAGCTCTTGAGGAAGACGATGAAGATCCCGTTGCCCTCAAGCCGCCACCGACACCGTCTCTTAATATTCCAAAACCCGTTATAACAAAAACACAAACGCCTCAGCCTGAAGTTCCCAAGGTTGCGGAAACGCCCAAGCCTGAAGTTCCAAAGGCCCAGCCAGCCCCTAAACCAGTGGCCCCGGTGATAGCGCCGCCGGTGGTGCCGGTTATAGATGTAACCAAAATTGATATCCCCAAAGAAATTCTGTCTATAGATCCCCTCAAGAAAAAAGCCCATTATGATGAGCCTTTTGTGGCGGTCAAGCCATTGGCTAAAAAACGTAAAAGATTTTTTGAGGATGCGGCAGGCGCCCGCGGTCATGACCATAAGCCTTCTGCTTCCATTGCCGGAGCGGTTGTCCCTGAAGCACAAACCGCAGGGCCGCTTTTAGACATTGAATTGCCCATTCCCATCAGCGTCAAAGATTTTGCCGTGCGCATTAATCAAAAGATGAATGTGGTCTTAAAAAAACTCCTAAATATGGGCGTTTTTGCCAATATCAACCAGAATTTAGGGGAAGAACTGGTCGGAAAATTAGCGAACTCTTTTGGTTTTAATGTCATTAAAAGTAAAACTCAAGAAGAAGTGCTTATTGATGTGCATCAGCATCAAAAGGATGACCCCGCTTCATTAAGACCACGCGCTCCGGTCGTCACCTTTATGGGCCATGTCGATCATGGCAAGACATCCTTGCTTGATCGCATCCGTGGCGCCAAAGTGGCTGACAGTGAACATGGCGGTATTACCCAGCATATCGGTGCTTATCGTGTCAAATCTTCTAATGGTGGCAATATCACCTTTTTGGATACTCCCGGCCATGAAGCGTTCACAGCCATGCGTGCCCGCGGCGCGCATGTTACCGATGTGGTTGTTTTGGTTGTGGCTGCTGACGACGGAGTTATGCCTCAGACCCAGGAAGCCATCGCCCATGCCCGCGAGGCCAATGTGCCAATTGTGGTGGCCCTTAACAAAATGGATAAAAAAGCCGCTGATCCTGATCGGGTTAAAAAGCAGTTAGCTGAACTTGATTTGATGTCCGAAGATTGGGGAGGGAAGGTTGGCGTGGTTGCGGTTTCAGCGCTTACGGGAGAAGGGATCGATAAACTTTTGGAGCGTATTTTACTGGAAGCGGAGATCTTAGAACTGCGCGCCAATCCAAACAAAAAAGCATTAGGTATTGTTATTGAAGCGCATATGAGCAAGGGTAAGGGCGCCATCGCATCGTTGATTGTGCAAAGCGGCACGCTGCGTGAGGGGGATGCTATTGTCATCGGACCTTTGCACGGCAAGGTCAAGGCCCTGTTTGATGATACTGGCAGTCCTGTCAAAGAAGCGGGCCCGTCGATGCCGGTTGAAATTTTAGGTCTCTCGGAAGTTGCCGCGGCAGGTGAAATTTTCTATGCCGTGGAAGATGAAAAGAAAGCCAAGGAAATCGCGGAAACCCGTCAGGAAAAATTAAAGAATGAAAAACTGTCTGGCACCGCTAAGATTTCTTTGGAAGAACTTTATTCCCAGATCCAGCAGGGCGAGATCAAGGAATTGCGCGTGGTGATCAAAGCGGATGTTCAAGGTTCCCTTGAAGCGCTCAAAGAATCCCTGGGTAAGATACCCTCGGATGAAGTTAAACTGCGATTTATTTATGCGGCGGTAGGAGACGTCAATGCTTCTGATGTGGTGTTAGCCCATGCCTCGAACGCTATTATCATCGCGTTCCAAGTGGGGATTGACACCAAAGCGCGCCAGGAGTTGGAGAACAATCCTGTGGATGTGCGCGAGTATCGCATTATCTATGACGCGGTTGAAGATTTAAGAAAAGCATTGGAAGGGCTTTTGGCCCCCAAGCTCAAGCGGCATTTTGTGGGACGCGCGGAAGTGCGCAATATTTTCAAATTAAGCAGCTCCGGTATTGTTGCCGGCTGTTATATCCAAAAAGGCAAGATACGCAATAAAATCCAGGCTGAAGTTTTACGCAACGGCGATATCGTCCATACCGGTCATATCAGCACGTTGAAGCGCTTTAAAAATGACGCGAAAGAAGTCACAGAAGGATTTGAGTGCGGGATCACCGTTTCTCACTTTGATACCATCGCGGTGGGCGACATCATCGAAGCCTATGATATTGAGTCAATCGCCCGCAAGTTGTAATATGACAAAAAAAATCTTTTCAGCTATGCGCCCGACGGGCAAGCTGCATCTCGGCCATTTACTGGGGGCCCTTAAAAATTGGGCTGTTTTGCAAAAAGAGTACCAGTGCATTTTTAGCATTGCCGACTGGCATGCCCTGATGAGCGAATACAAAGACAGCAAAGAGATCCGTGGTTTTGGGATTGATATGGCTATCGATTGGATGGCTTGCGGCATTGACCCTCAAAAAGCCATCCTTTTTAAACAGTCTGATGTCTATGAGCATCTGGAATTACAGATGTTTTTATCCTGCCTGACACCCTTAGGGTGGCTCGAACGCAATCCTACCTATAAAGAGCAACTGCGGGAAATCACGTCCAGGGATTTGCAAACATATGCTTTTTTAGGTTATCCTGTTTTACAAGCCGCGGACATTCTTTTGTATAAGGCTGATGCTGTCCCTATTGGTGAAGACCAGCTTCCTCATCTGGAATTATGCCGTGAAATTGCCCGACGATTTAATTCAATATACAAAAAAGAGGTTTTTAATGATTGCCGTGCTATTCTGACCGCGACCCCAAGGCTTTTAGGGCTTGATAATCGCAAGATGAGTAAAAGTTACGGCAATACTATTAATTTATCGGACAGTGAATCCCAAGTTGAGACTAAAGTTGTATCCATGATCACAGATCCAAAGCGATTACGCAAGACTGACCCCGGCCATCCCGAAGAATGTAATGTGTACAGTTATTATCAAGTTTTCGCGTCCAAAGAAGCCCCGGAAGCATATCAATGGTGTTCAAAAGC
>CAZABZ010000008.1:0-15717 GCA_964483535.1 uncultured Planctomycetales bacterium
TATAATGATTCCGCGAAATTCGAGGCCCGTTGGGTGCACTTGAAAGTGGAAAGCCGTTGTGTGTGGACCAAGGACATGCCTTCTCAAATTTATCTGCCGGTTGCTCATGGCGAGGGGAAATTTATCCCGCGCGATAAAAAAGTGTTAGACACGCTGGCGAGTAACGGGCAAATTGTCCTGCGTTATTGTGCTCTTGACGGGGGGAAGCCGGCGTATCCGGATAATCCTAATGGGTCGACAGATAATATCGCGGGCATCACTGACACCACCGGACGTATTTTTGGCTTAATGCCTCATCCGGAGCGGCATTTTCTATTTGAGCAGCATCCTTTTTGGACGCGCTTGACCAAAAAGAGTGACTTCGGCGATGGGGCAAAGATATTCGAAAACGGCATTAATTATGTGTTGGAAAATTTATGATGGCGGGAGGACTATGGCTCAAAAATTGACTTATAAAAAAGCGGGCGTGGATATTGCCAAGGCCAATCGGTTTGTCGATGCCATCAAGTCGATGGCTTCGGCCACTGGGAACAAAGGCGTCATTGATCGTCCGGGTTCATTTGGGGCTTTGTTTGATTTGAATTTCTTAAAATACAAATCCCCGGTATTGGTTTCTTCCACCGATGGCGTTGGGACAAAATTATTGATTGCGAATTTAGCGCGCAAGCATGATACCGTTGGGATTGATCTGGTTGCGATGAATGTTAATGATATCTTGTGCACAGGGGCCAGGCCTTTATTTTTTCTGGATTACATCGCCACCGGCAAAATTAATTCCAAGATCATGAAGGATGTGATGAAAGGGATTGTTGCCGGGTGCCGGATGGCCGGATGCGCATTGATCGGCGGTGAAACCGCGGAAATGCCGGACATGTACAAGGGAGAGGACTATGATTTAGCGGGCTTTACAGTCGGGGTAGTGGAAGCTCAAGGCATCATTGACGGGTCAGGGATTAAATGCAATGATGTGCTCATCGGCCTTCCGTCTTCAGGGGTGCATTCTAACGGCTATTCGCTGGTCCGCAAGGCCTTAAGCATAAAGGAGCAAAAGCTTTACGCGCAAATTCTGCTTAAGCCCACCTGCATTTATGTTAAGCCTGTATTGGCATTACTGGAGAAAATTAAAGTCAAGGGCATGGCGCATATGACAGGCGGCGCCTGGTATGAAAAATTGACCAAGGTTTTGCCTAAGGGATTATGTTTTGTTGTCAATAAGAAAAGCTGGCCAAGTTTGAGGATATTTGAGCTGATCCAGGACAAAGGCCGCATCCCACAGCAGGAGATGTACCATACTTTTAATATGGGTATTGGTTTTTGCCTGGTGGTTGATCCTAAAGATGTCGTCGAAGTGCAATCCCTTTTGCGCGTTCATAACGTAGAGTCTTTCGTTATTGGTGAAGTGACACAGGACTCAAAACATAAGGTTATTTTTAAATGAACGTCTTAGTCATAGGTTCCGGCGGGCGGGAACACGCGCTGTGCTGGAAAATCAAACAGTCTCCTAAGGTCAAACGGCTTTATTGCGCGCCCGGCAACGGCGGCATTGCGCAAATTGCCGAATGTGTGAGTATTAAAGTCGAGGACGTTGACGCGCTTTTGCAATTTGCCTTGACCAAGAAAATCGATCTGACCATTGTCGGTCCCGAAGCCCCTCTGACTGCCGGGGTGGTGGATGCCTTTGCGCATAAAGGGTTAAAAATCTTTGGGCCTTCCAAAGCAGCGGCAGGGCTCGAAGGCAGTAAGGTTTTTGCCAAAGAATTCATGGGCCGTCGCAATATCCCGACAGCTTTATATAAAATTTTCGATGATTCGTCCAAAGCGCTGGTCTTTTTAGAACAGGCCCGGTTTCCTTTGGTCGTTAAGGCCGACGGACTTGCCGCCGGCAAAGGTGTTTATGTTTGCGCCGACCTCTCTCACGCAAAAACGGCCGTTGATGAGATCATGGTCCAGAAAATATTTGGCGCCGCGGGGGAAAGGATAGTCATTGAAGAATGCCTGCAAGGGCCTGAAGTCTCGGTCCTGGCTGTCTGCGACGGTAAACATTTCTTGGTTTTACCTACGGCGCAAGACCATAAACGTATTTTTGATGATGATTTAGGGCCCAACACCGGCGGCATGGGTGCGTTTTCTCCGAGTCCTTTAGTGACGGGAGAGGTTTTAGATCAAATCATCACCCGGATCATTGAACCAACCATCCGCGGCATGTATCAGGAAGGCAACCCTTTTAAAGGTATTCTTTTCGCGGGGTTGATGTTGACCCCCGATGGTCCCAAGAGCCTGGAATTCAATGTGCGTTTTGGGGACCCTGAAACCCAATGCATTCTGCCGCGGCTTGACGGCGATATCGTGGAAATATTTTTGGCGGCCTGCGATGGCAGACTTCATGAGATAAAAGTCAAATGGGATGAGCGTGCCTGCGTATGCGTTGTCCTCGCCTCAGGCGGTTACCCCGGCAAATATCAAAATGGATTTGTCATCAGCGGCCTTGATGAGATCAAGGATGAAGATACAGTCGTTTTTCATGCAGGCACTAAAAACGATGGGGGCTCTTTGGTCACCAATGGCGGCCGGGTCTTGGGGGTCACCTCCTTAGGCAGAAGCCTTGAAGCAGCTGCCACAAAAGCGTATAATGCCGTGGGTAAAATTGAGTTTAACCATATGTTCTTTCGTCGCGACATCGCAAGTAAAATAGGTAAAATAGGGCGCTGTTCCTAATAAACCTGCTTATGGGCGTCACCAGGGTTTTAAAAGTCAATTCAGCTTTACCGGAACCTGAAAAAATCGCCGAGGCGGCCCGTATCGTGCGCCAGGGCGGGCTGGTGATTTTTCCGACTGAAACCGTCTACGGCATCGCTGCGGATTCCAATAATCCCAAGGCCATGGACCGCCTGCGCGCGGTCAAGCACCGTGCGGATGGAAAGCTTTTTTCTATTTTAGTGGCCCAGCAGGGGATCATTGACAATTATTCGACGTACACGCATCCGAATTTATACAAGGTGATTGACAAGTATTGGCCGGGTCCTTTGACGGTGATTGTGCCGGCCCGGCATGAAGGTGAAACGATCGGCATACGCATGCCGGACCATACCGTGGCCTTGCGCCTGGTGGAAGAGAGCGGTTGCACGATCGCGGCCCCTTCGGCAAATCTGGAGGGTAAAAAGGCCCCCACGAATTGCGCGGAAGCTTTAAAAGATCTGGATGGCCAAGTGGATTTGGCTTTAGACGGAGGGCCGGTGGATTTTGGGATTTCTTCGACGGTCCTTGATTTTACCATGACGCATCCGACCATCACCCGTGAGGGGGTCATCACCCAGCCGGATGTGGACCGTACCATCAACAAGAAATGTGTTTTATTTGTGTGTACGGGAAACAGCTGCCGATCTGTCATGGCGGAGTATTTGCTTAAGGCTAAATTGGTTGGCCGTGAAGATGTGGAAGTCCATTCAGCGGGGACCAGTGTTTATTTTAAGTCCGTGGCCAGCCAGGAGACCATCGCGGTTTTAAAGGACCGCGGGATCAATGCCTCGGCGCATGTTGCAAGGTCATTGGGCAGTATCATGCTTAAAAAATCAGATTTAATCTTTGCCATGACCCGTGCGCACCGCGCCCAAATCCTGGACCGTGTTCCATCGGTTGAAAAAAGGGTGTATTTATTGAAAGAATTTGGCAATACCCATCGAGGGTTTGAGGCGGATTTGGATGTGCCGGACCCCATCGGCCAGCCGCACGCGGCCTACCAGGAATGTCTGTTGACAATCGAGGAAGCGATTGAAAAAATTGAGAGGTTACTTTGATGAAAATATTTATCGGCGCGGACCATCGGGGCTTTCAGTTAAAGAAAAAAATTGATGATGTGCTTAAGGGTTTGGGGCATGAAGTGGCGGACATGGGCACGCAGACTGAAGATATTGCCTGTGATTATCCCCAGATCGCTTATAAGGTGGCCACGGAGGTTGTTCGCAATCCTGGCAGTCGTGGGATCCTTTTGTGCATGACCGGTATCGGGCATTCCATCGCCGCTAATAAAGTGCCGGGAGTATATGCCGCGCTCGTTTACAATAAGGAAGTGGCGGCGCTTTCCCGTCAGCATAATGACAGCAATGTGTTGGTCTTGGGGTCTAAATTTGTGGATGAAGCGAATATGTTGGAGATCATTAGAATTTGGCTATCCACTGAGTTCGAAGGCGGACGGCATTTACGCCGCAAAGAACAAATTCAAAAAATAGAAAGCGAGTTTTCGAAATGACGCATTTGCAAAAACGCGATCCTCAGATTTTCCAGTCCATCCAGCATGAGCTTAAGCGCCAGAAAAATAATCTTGAATTGATCGCTTCGGAAAATATTGTTTCCCCCGCGGTCTTGGAAGCCGCAGGGAGTGTATTGACCAACAAGTACGCCGAAGGCTATCCGGGCGCGCGCTGGTACAATGGCTGTGAATTTATCGACGAGGTTGAGAATTTTGCCATCGCGCGCGCCAAAGAACTTTTTGGCGGCGATCACGTCAATGTGCAGCCGCATTCCGGCTCACAGGCGAACACGGCCGTGTACCTGTCCGTGTTAAGTCCCGGCGACACGGTCATGGGTTTGGATTTGGCCTGCGGCGGGCATTTGACCCATGGACTGAAGATCAATATTTCCGGGCGTTTGTATCATTTTGTTTCGTATAAGGTCGATCCCAAAACCGAGCTTATTGATATGGATGAGGTTGAGCGTTTGGCCATGGAACATAAGCCCAAAATGATCGTGGCCGGGTATTCGGCGTATTCGCGGGTTTTGGATTTCAAGCGTTTCCGCGCGATCGCGGACAAGGTCGGCGCGTATTTATTTGTGGACATGGCCCATTTCGCGGGATTAGTCGCGGCAGGGCAGCATCCCAACCCCGTGTCCTATTCTCATTTTGTGACGACCACCACACATAAGACGTTGCGCGGTCCTCGTGGAGGGATGATCATATGCGAAGGCCAATTTGCCAAGAAAATCGACAGTGCCATTTTCCCCGGCATTCAAGGCGGGCCTTTGATGCATATTATCGCGGCCAAAGCCGTGGCTTTTAAAGAAGCGTTGTCCCCGGAGTTTAAGCAGTATCAGAAACAAGTTATTGCCAATTCCAAAGCTTTGGCCGGCGCTCTTTCGGCCAAGGGTTTCCGTATTGTCACTGGGGGCAGCGATAATCATTTGTGCATGGTGGATTTGCGTCCTAAAAAAATTACCGGCAAAGAGGCGGCAACGCTTTTAGATCAGGTGCAGATCACTGTTAACAAAAATCTCGTCCCGTTTGATCCCCAACCTCCGACGGTAACGAGCGGGGTCCGCATCGGCACTCCGGCGGTCACCACCCGCGGCATGAAAGAAGCTCAAATGCTCATGATTGCGGATTTGATCGACCGTTGCGTTCTTAACCGTGATAATAAGGCGGAATTAGAAAAAATTCGTTCGGGCGTTGAGCATTTAGCCCAGGAATTCCCTATTTACGCGGATTTACCGTCATAGAGAGTTGAATAATATGATCCAGGTGGAATTATCCAGAATCATTATTGATGAAAAGCGCCAGGACCAGGTGATTGTGCTTAAGGAAAAAGACGGGGAGCGTCAAATCCCGATCGTCATCGGTTTTATGGAAGCTTCCAGCATTAAGATCAAAATTTCAGGGGTAGACGTGCCTCGTCCCATGACCCATGACCTTTTAGTCAATGTGATGCATGTTTTAGGCGGAGAGCTGGAGAGGGTGGTTATTGATAAGCTCGTGAACAATACCTTCCATGCCAAATTGGAAATTAAATCCAAAGAGGGCCAGATCAAGATGATCGATGCCCGCCCTTCTGACAGCATCGCCTTGGCTGTGCGTTTCAAAGCGCCGATTTTCGTGGCTGATGAAGTCTTTCAAAAATCATCATTACCCCAATCGTAATGAAAAACCCCGCTAAAGTTAAGGAATTGCGCCTTTTGACAAAAAACCTGTTGGCTTTTTATCCTCAATTATCTTTAGTCCGTGACGCGCTTAGAGGCAGCCACGCCCGGGTATTCTTAGTCGGAGGGGCCCTGCGCGATTATTATTTAAATCGTCATGGGACTGATTTTGATTTCGCCGTTGACCAAGGGAGCATCGCCTTGGCCCGACGGTTGGCCCGCCGGCTTGGTGGTGTTTTTGTTTTGCTTGATCGCGAGACAGGCTCTGCCCGTGTTGTCAAAAAAATAGATGGGGTGATTTGGATTTTTGATTTGATCGATTGGCGGGCCAGGAGCATCCAAAAAGATTTAGGTTTACGCGATTTTACCATTAACGCGTTGGCCATGGATATTTTCGATGAAGGCCCCGCGGCCCCAACTGTTCTGGAGGTCCCGGGTACTCGACGGGATTTAAAGGCAGGGGTGGTGCGTATGGTTTCCCCTAAGGTCTTTAAGGATGACCCGTTAAGGCTTTTACGCGCCTTTACCTTGCAAGCCACCCTTGGCTTTAAAATGGATACTAAGACCCGGGCGCAGGTCAAAAAAGACGCGCATTTAATTTCCACGGTGGCCGCGGAAAGGATACGCGAAGAGATTTTTAAGATTTTAGCCTCACCCCGGGCGTCAGAAACATTATCCAGTATGGATAAAATCGGGCTTTTGCCTCAAGTCATCCCGCATATCAGCGTCATGTACGGTGTTTATCAGGGCGGTTATCATCATTTGGATGTTTGGCACCACTCTTTGGAAGGGATCGCAAAAATTGAGAAATTCATCGAAGAGATGAGCGGCAATGAGCGTATGAAGGCCTATTTGCATGAATCCATCGGCGGGGGGCATACGCGCTACGCGCTTTTGAAAATGGCGGCTTTATTGCATGACATAGGGAAACCGGAAACCCGCAAGCAAGAAGGAAAGCGCACGACCTTTCACACTCACGAGCACAGGGGCGAGCGCATCACCCGGCAGGTTGCCAAACATTTGAAATTATCCGTTAAAGAACGTTTTTTCCTGGAGAATGCGGTGCGCATGCATTTAAGGCCGGGGTATCTGTCAAATTTCAAACGTCCCAGTGAAAAAGCGATATTCCGGTATTTACGTGACACCAAGGATGAGGCGGCGGGCCTTGCGATTTTGGCCTTGGCAGATCAGGCCGCTACCCGCGGGCCTTTGACCACGGCGGCCAAGTCCAAGCATCATGCCAAAATTTGTTATATGCTCATCGAGCGTTATTTTGAACTTAAAGACCAGAAACCTCAGCAGCGCCTGTTGACAGGGCATGATTTGATCAAGGTTTTGAAATTAAAACCTTCAGAGCTGTTTGGAAAAATTCTTCTCAAGGTTGAAGAAGCCTCGGCTTTAGGTAAAATTAAAACAAAGAACGAGGCGTTGGCTTTTGTAAAGGCAATCCTTGCCCGCTAAGAAATAACCATGTATAATTTAAAACATTATTGAAATAACCTTGGATGTCGGCGCCATTGGGCCGTTTCATTTAAACCATGAGGTTTCGAAGATTCATCATTATATTGTCTTTTTTATGGTGGGCTTTTGACGTCAGGGCCCAAGTCCCCCAAGGGCCTTCATCCTTGCCGGAGCAATGGCAATTGACCCTGGATGTGATCAAATCTAAAGTCCAGACCCTGGAGACTGAAAATAACGGATTACAAGCTGAATACCGGAAATCAATAGAGCAGTCGCAAAAATTACAGAAATTAATTGACGCGCAGCAATATAAAAATGAACAGATGTCCCGTTTCTTAAAAGAACGGCATGGCCGGACAGACCAGCAGGTGCGTATCAGTGAATTGACCCAGAGTATTAAGACAAAAAATCAAGAGGCCCGTGCTTATAATAAACAATTGGAAAATTTGAAAAGGGAGCAGCGACAAGCCAAATCTTCCCAAAAGACAGGACAACTTCAAGGGGATGATCAGTTGGTCCAATGGCACAAGCAGCTCAAAGATGAAATCGCGCAAGAAGTTCTTCTGAAAAATGAATTGGTCCGCTGCGAAGCGCAGATAGAAGCCCGTAATGATCAGATGCGCGATAAGATCAAAGCACTGCGTGAGGAGATTGATGTTTTAAGAGGCCGGGTGGCCGGATTAGAGCGCCGGACGGACTTTGTCCAGGGTCAAGTTACAAAATAATAGCCCCGCTGCTTTACAAGCGGGGGTTTAAGTGAGGGGAGTTTTTTATGTCTAAAGTTAAATCGAATTCTTCGACAACAGTACGCGCCTTGATTGAGGTGTCGATCACGCCTCAAAAAGACGTTGGTTTTGACAACATTGCCGAGCGGATTTACAGTTATCCCGAAGTTAAAAGCTGTTATTTGCTTTCCGGCGGTTATGATTTATTGGTGGTTGTCGAGGGTGAAAGCATACAGACGGTGGCAGATTTTGTCGCCGCGAAGCTTTCATCCATGTCCCATGTGCGCCAGACAGCCACGCATTTTTTATT
The DNA here is from genome assembly GCA_964483535.1 of uncultured Planctomycetales bacterium. GTDB lineage: Bacteria > Omnitrophota > Gorgyraeia > Zapsychrales > Fredricksoniimonadaceae > JABDGZ01. The sequence continues at coordinate 8,404 of CAZABZ010000008.1, forward strand.
GCGTAAGTACAAAGAAGAAGGCCAGATTTTTAAACATGCCAAGAGTGAACGCAGGCAGAACATTTCATATTAAGGATCGGTGCCAATTGAGAATTTCTAAACGGGTTGATGAGTTGGCCCCATCGGGCATCAGGGCTTTTTTTGATTTGGTCTTGGGAATGAAAGACGTCATCTCCTTAGGAGTGGGAGAACCGGATTTCGTCACCCCCTGGCATGTGCGCGCGCGGGCCATTGAATCCCTCGAACAAGGCTATACTTCGTATACTTCCAATAAGGGCATCCTCGAACTGAGGAAAGCCATTGCCGCGTTTTTGAAAAAACGCCATCAAATAAGCTATGACCCTGAAGAGGAAATCTTAATTACCGTCGGTGTCAGCGAGGGCCTGGATTTGGCGATGCGGGCGATCCTTAATCCCGGTGAAAAGATTTTAATACCCGAGCCCTACTATGTCGCGTATGGTCCGGTGGTGTCATTAGCCGGTGGTGAGCCGGTGTTTTTAAAAACTTCCGTAGAGAACGGTTTTAAAGTGACCCCGAAACAGATCGATGAGGCCGCGGGCCCCGGTGTTCGCGGTATCCTGTTTGGCTATCCGTGTAATCCCACGGGTGCCTCGTATACTAAAGGAGAATTGGAAGCGATTGCCAAGGTCGTCAAAAAACATGATATGTTGGTCATTAGCGACGAGATTTATGACGAATTAACTTATGATTTCCAACACACACCGATGTTTACCTTGCCGCAGATGCGTAACCGGGTAGTATATCTTAATGGTTTTTCAAAAAGTTTTGCCATGACCGGTTTTCGTATCGGTTATGTCTGCGGACCTGCGGACATTGTGGGGGGTATGGCCAAGATCCATCAGTACACCATGTTATGCGCGCCGATTACCGGTCAGATGGCGGCCATTGAGGCTTTAAAGAATGCTGCCGGGGACGTGGAGGCCATGAAGAAAGAATATGACCGCCGCCGCCGTTTTATCGTCGGCGCTTTAAATGATATCGGGATGACATGCCATATGCCGCAAGGCGCTTTTTATGCGTTTCCTTCGGTAAAAGTGACAGGCGAGAGTTCGCTGGATTTTGCCAGGAATTTATTACTGCAGCAAAAAGTGGCCTTGGTGCCGGGAGTTGCTTTTGGCCAATGCTGTGAGCAGCATGTGCGGATCTCGTATGCTTCAAGTTATGAAAATTTGAAGGAAGCCGTCGCTCGTATTGAAAAATATTTAAAGAAAAAGTAACTAGCATCTTTCAATGATATTTGGAGGAAGGATTATCATGCGCAAAGAGCATGCGCCTAAAATTTACCGTAAAAAGGAAGATATCGATTTCGAGATCGCTTTTTATGAGAACATCCTCAAAGACACGCCTAATTTTATAGAGGCGCTTGGCGCTATCGGGGATTTGTATACCAAGGCGGGTCTGTGGCAAAAGGGACTGGAAGTGGATATAAAACTTTCAAACCTTCGGCCGGAGGATGCGATCGTGTTTTACAATTTAGCCTGTTCTTACGCGTTGCTTAACCAGACCCGCGCGGCCCTGGGGGCCCTGACTAAGGCCATTGATTTTGGTTACGATGATTTTGAGCATTTAAAGGGCGATACGGATTTGGACAATCTTCTCAAAGATGAGCATTTTCAGCAATACATCAAACGGATGGAAAAAAAGAAAAAGCCAACCAAGCACTTCTAAAGTTGACGCATTCCCTTTAACATGAAACATTATCGTCAAGAACTATGGTTTCATACCAAAACCCGTCGGGCATATATCAATATCACCCACCAGGTGCAGGAGGCCATTGATAAAAGCGGCATTCAAGAGGGATTGTGTTTAGTGAATGCCATGCATATCTCCGCCAGTGTTTATATCAACGACGATGAAAGCGGGCTTTTGCAGGACATAGACGGCTGGTTGGAAAAATTAGCACCCTATGCGCCGGTGGCACAGTACAGGCATAACGATACCGGCGAGGACAACGCGGACGCGCATTTAAAACGTCAGGTGATGGGTCGCGAGGTCACCATCGCCATCACCAAGGGCAAACTGGACTTTGGCCCCTGGGAGCAGATTTTTTACGGTGAATTCGACGGCCGACGGGATAAACGGGTGCTGGTTAAAATTATCGGAGAATAATATTTATGAGCTTAGTGGTTTTGGGCACAGTGGCTTTGGACAATGTCAAGACACCTTCAGGGGTAAAAAGGAACATGCTGGGAGGATCTGCCGTGCATTTTGCCATGTCTGCCCGGCTTTTTACAGACGTGCATATGGTGGCGGTGGTTGGCCGTGATTTTCCTAATAAGCATCTGGATTTTTTAAAAAGCAAAGGCATTGATTGCTCATCACTCAAAATCAGCAGCGGGAAGACTTTTCGATGGAGGGGGGAATATAAAAAAGGGGATTTTAATACGGCATTGACCCTGGCGACGGAATTAGGGGTTTTACAGACCTATGTGCCTGAAATAAAAGAGCATCAAAAAAGCCTGCCCAATGTTTTCTTGGCCAACTTTGATCCGGATTTGCAGATACAGCTTTTAAAGCATTTGCGGTCCCCCCGGTTGATCGGTTTAGACAGCATGAATTTATGGATCACCCACAAACAAAAATCTTTACGCCGTTTAATGAAGATGGTGCATTTGTTCGTGGCTAATGACAGTGAGGCCAGGGCGCTTTCAGGAGAAAATAATTTGATCATGGCCGCCAGGCGCCTTCGGGCGATGGGGCCGCGGATGATCGTCATTAAAAAAGGCGAGCATGGGGTATTATTTTACAGCGATCAGGTGATGTTTTCCTTCCCGGCCTATCCGGTTGATAAAGTCGTTGACCCCACCGGCGCCGGAGATACCTTTGCCGGCGGCCTCATGGGCTATTTAAGCCGCGCCAACAAGCTTGATGATAAAACTTTGCGCAAAGCCTTGTTGTATGCCACGACCGTTGCTTCTTTTAATGTGCAGGGCTTTGGCATGGCCAGAACAGCGTCACTTTCTATGCGTGAGGTCGAGGAGCGCATGAAAGTATTAGTCAAATTTTTTGCCCTGACATAAAAAGGACATTCCGTGAGAATAATCGGTCTTTTGGCGGCAATTATTTTGCCCTTCTTTAATATTCCTTTGATTATCAGGATTATCCGTCGGCGTTCCTCGGAAGATATATCGATGAACTGGGCGATCGGGGTGTGGGTATGCTCGCTTTTGATGGCACCCTCGGGCTTTACCTCACAGGACTTAGTCTGGCGCTGTTATAATATCGTTAATCTAATTTTATTTACCGCGGTGGTGACCGCTGTTTTGAGGTATCGGAAATAATATGAATAAAATATTAAAAAGCGGCATGGTTGCCATTGTAGGCAGGCCCAATGTGGGCAAATCCACCTTACTCAACGCTATTTTGGGCGAAAAAGTCTCCATTGTTTCTGACGTGCCGCAAACGACACGCTATCAGATCAGGGGGATCCACACCGACGAGCGAGGGCAGATCGTTTTTATCGATACACCGGGGATACACGCCGGCCGCGATAAACTGGATAAATACATGGACCGTGCTTCTTTAGGCAGCATCGATTCTGTGGATGCGGTCATTCATATGGTTGATGCCAGTGAAAAAACAGGCCTGGAAGAAAAACATGTGATCAGCCGGCTTCAGAAATGCGGCAAGCCTATTATCGTGGGGTTAAACAAGATTGACATCACCAAGGGGAAATTTGTTCCGGAGTATATCCAGCTTTGGGAAGAGGTCCGCGGAGTGCCGATATCAGAGATGAAAGATTTGGTCCTTTTGCCGCTCTCTGCGCTTAAAGGGACCAATGTCAAAAAATTGATCGACCTTTTATTTGAGCAAATGCCTCAAGGTCCGTTTTTATACCCGGAGGATACGATTACAGATTTTCCAAAGCGTATGGCCATGGCGGATTTGATTCGGGAAAAGTTATTCCTTTTGATGCGCGAAGAAATACCTCATTCGATTGCCGTGATCATCGAAGGGGTTCAGCCCAAACGCGGCAACGTCCTGCATATCCGGGCGGCCATTTTAGTTGAGCGTGAATCCCAGAAAGAAATCGTCATCGGCAAAGCAGGGGCTATTTTAAAGCAGGTGGGCAGCCAGGCGCGCAAGGACTTGGAAGAATTAGTCGGGGGCAAGGTATTCCTCGAATTATTTGTGAAGGCCAGGTCCAATTGGCGCGAGGACTATTCGACGCTGGAAGATATGGGGTTCGTTTTTAGCGATTTGTAAGCAACCATAGCCTCACGAGAAATTCTTATAAAATGCCCAATTCTTTCGACATCGCCAAGGTGATTAAACTCCTAAAGATCGCGATGCGCCATTGGCCTGATCCTTCGGTGACCTTGGTCGGCAAGAAATTCAAAAGCCCGTTTTTGGTGCTTATTTCTTGTTTGTTGAGCCTGCGGACCCGCGATGAAACAACCTTACCGGCCTGTGAGCGTCTTTTTGCCCGTGCGGATACGATGCAGGCAATGCTTAAAATTCCCATCGGTGAAATTCAAAAATTGATCTATCCGGTGGGATTTTATAAAACCAAGGCCCTGCGCATCCATGATATTTGCGAAGATTTGATCCATCGTTTCAAGGGCAGGGTGCCGGATGATTTGGAATTACTTTTAACGCTTAAAGGGGTGGGGCGCAAGACCGCGAACCTGGTTTTAACCGAAGGGTTTGGCAAGCCGGGAATATGTGTTGACACCCATGTGCATCGCATTTCCAATCGCCTGGGGTATATTAAAACAAGGACACCCGAAGAAACGGAATTCGCTTTAAGGGAGAAATTACCAACTAAATATTGGATAGAATATAATGCTTTGCTGGTAATGTGGGGTCAGAATGTTTGCAAACCCATTTCACCGATCTGCTCCACGTGTCCGGTTAACCATATTTGCCAACGCGTGAAGGTCGGCATCAGCCGTTAATACGGCCTCAAGCATTTAGAAATTTTTATGGCATTTTAGTAAATTTTTGATAAATTGGAGGACGAATTTCTTGGATTATAGTAAAGTATAAAATATGGGTAAAATAATAGGGATTACATACGATTTAAAGAGCGACTGGCAGGCATCTGATGATGACCCCATTGATGCGGCCGCCGAGCTCGACGCGCATAGAACAGTGGAATGCCTTAAAGCGGCTTTGGAATCAGCCGGGCATAAGGTCGTCCTCATTGGCGGTGCCCGCCAGCTGATCAGCCGTCAGGCCCGTGGCGATTTGAAGGTCGACATTGTTTTTAATATTTCCGAAGGTTTTAAAGGCCGCAACCGCGAGTCCCAAGTGCCGGCTATTTTAGACTTGTACAATATTCCTTTTGTCGGCGCTGATGCGCTGAGTTTGGGGGTCACTTTGGATAAAGTGATGGCTAAAAAATGTTTTATCGCGGACGGTATTCCCACACCGCGTTATTTTAAAGCCACGCCCCAGGACAACTTACTTGAATTAAACACCATCGGTTTTCCTTTGTTTGTCAAGACCCTGCATGAGGGCACGTCCAAAGGGATCACCGAAAGCTCGAGGGTGGAGAATTTTCAACAGCTTAAAGCCCAGGTGGGGCATATCTACCGTAATTATAAACAACCGGCCTTAGTCGAGGAGTTTATCAAAGGCACCGAGTTTACCGTGGCTGTTATCGGCAATAATCCGCCTAAGCCCATGCCGGTCGTACAATACGCGATTGCCGGGCAGACCCTCTTAGGCAATGAATTTTATTCGTATCATCATGTTGCCCAAAAGCTGGTGGAACATATTTGCCCGGCACCCACTGATGAGAAACAATGTCAACGTCTTCAGGAAATAGCGGTAAGGGCGTACAAATCTGTTGATTGCCGTGATTTCGGGCGCGTGGATTTTCGCGTGGATGAAGAGGGCAATCCTTATGTGTTGGAGATCAACCCTTTACCGAATTTAAACCCTGACGATGTGTTTGTCATTTTCGGTAAAGTCGTTAAGATGTCGTATAATCAGATCATCAATAAAATCATGGATGAAGCCCTGATACGTGCGGGGCTTCTCCAAGAGGAAGCCTACAAAAAATGAGCCCGGTGATCCCGCTATCTTCTCAGGAAGAGCGCGTGCTAAAACTTTTCCCAGGGGCGACGTCAGCTGATTGGGAAGATTGGCGTTGGCAGATCAGAAACCGTATTTGCACGTTTGATCAGATATCCAAGATTGTGAAATTAACCCCGCATGAAGAGCGAGGGGTCAAGGGGGGAGGGGACAAATTGACCATGTCCATCCCGCCGTATTTTGCGGCGTTGATGGATGAGAATGATCCCGGATGCCCTATCCGTTTGCAATCGGTCCCCTCGGATTTTGAATTTGAGACCGCCCCGGAAGAAATGCTCGATCCTTGCGGCGAAGACAAGAGCTCCGTGGTGCATGGCCTGGTGCACCGTTATCCGGACCGCGTGCTTTTTTTAGTCAATGAGATGTGCGCGATGTACTGCCGTTATTGCACGCGTTCACGCATGGTCGGCGATGGCAATCACACGCTTAACGCATCCACCTATGACGCGGCGCTCAATTATATCCGTGGGCATAAAGAGATCCGTGATGTGTTGATTTCCGGCGGGGACCCTTTGACTTTAGGCGACCGGATGCTGGAATATTTGATTTCCTCAGTTAAGGCGATCCCGCATGTGGAATTTGTGCGCATCGGGACCCGCATCCCGACGACCTTGCCCCAGAGGATCACGCCGGAGTTGATTGCCATGTTTAAGAAATATTCACCGTTGTGGATGAGCGTTCATTTTAATCATGCCAAAGAAGTGACCCCGCGCGTCAAGCGTGCCTGCGACATGATCGCTGATGCCGGTATTCCCATGGGCAGTCAGACAGTGCTCTTGCGCGGCGTTAATGATTCCCCGGCAGTGATGAAGAAGCTTTTTCATGAGCTTTTAAAAATCCGCGTGCGGCCCTATTACATTTACCAATGCGATCCTATCGTCGGATCCAGGCATTTTCGTACCACCGTTGAAACAGGTATTAATATCATTCAGAATTTGCGCGGGCATACCACCGGCTACGCGGTGCCGACCTATGTGATCGATGGGCCCGGCGGTGGCGGGAAAGTCCCGATCGGTCCGGACTATGTGGTCTCTAAAGAAAATGGGCGCTATACGTTGCGCAATTTCGCGGGAGAACTATATACTTACGTTGATCCAGCCTATTAAAATATTATCCAATCCGGCGCTGGCCAGGAAGTTACTGTCTTTAGCGGTAACTTGGGCTTTCATAGGCGGCAGTGCGATGGCCCAAGTTGATGCCCCCTCCAGCGCATTGGACAGAATAGCCGCCATCAATGCGGCTTTAGATTCA
>CAZABZ010000009.1:0-15700 GCA_964483535.1 uncultured Planctomycetales bacterium
CAATTCTTCAAAGGCATACCCACAGGCCTGGCATTCGTATTCATAGGTTGGCATAGTATTCCTTATTTGAACGCTTTCTTGAATTTATCTTTAAATGAAGCTTTGCCGTTATTTTCACCCAATTCACGGCTCAACTCTTCCATCAATTCGCGCTGGCGGGGGCTTAAATTGTTGGGCACCGCAATCATCACATGCACATACAAATCACCAAAATCATGCCCCTCATGAACATCCGGCATCCCTTGGCCGCGCATACGAAAGACCTTCCCGCTTTGCGTACCCTCGGGGATTTTCATGATGACTTCTTCTTTTAGGGTCCTGATCTTTTCTTCGCCTCCTAAAGCAGCCTTGGTAAAAGAAACTGGCAACTCCATTTTCAAGTCCTGGCCATGCCGCTGAAAAACAGGATGGTTTTTCACTCTGATAAATAAGAATAAATCCCCGTTGCCGCCGCTCCCGACTTCTCCCTCACCGCGCACGCGCAGCTGGGAATCATTATCAACACCCGGCGGGATCCTTATCTCAACGGTCCGGGTAATCCTCGTTAATCCCCGGCCGGCGCATTCCGGGCAAAACTCTGTGATCGTTTTCCCCAAACCCTGGCATTTAGGGCAGGTTTGGGCCATGCGGAAAAATCCGTTAGCCATGACCACCTCACCCTGACCGCCGCAGGAAGGGCATGTTTTCAAAGACGTGCCGGATTTAGCGCCGGTGCCGTCACATTTCTTGCAATGCTCATGACGGGGAAATTTGATTTCCTTCTTGATGCCTCTATAAGCTTCCTCGAGTGTCAGTTCGACTTCGTATTGAATATCATGGCCGCGTGATCGCCTGCGGCCGCGCCCGGAGCCTCCTGTGCCGCCTAAATCAAACTGCGCGCCGAACATGCGGCCTAAAATATCCCCCAGGTCGGATTCGCCGCCAAAAACACTGGAGAAATCCGCGCCACGGAAGATATCTTCCGACGTATAATTCTGATCAATCCCCTGATGGCCGAATTGATCATACGTTTGCTTTTTCTGCGGATCAGAGAGTACGCCATAGGCCTCGGAAATTTCCTTAAATCTCTCCTCAGCTGTCTTTTTCTCAGCTTCAGGGACACGGTCCGGATGGTATTTCAATGCCAGGGAACGGTAAGTTTTCTTAATATCCGCCAGCGTGGCCGTTCTGGGCACTCCTAAAATTTCGTAATAGTCTTTTTTCATTAAAATATATTTCTATAATTCTATTTATCTGAGCTGGCTTTAAAATCAGCGTCGATGACGTCGTCCTTGCCCTTTTCTGACTTGGGCTCGGCAGATCCATTCGGTTCTGCGTTATTTGGTTGTTGGGCTTCTCCTCCGGGCTGCGCTTGACCTTGCGCAGCAGTGGCTTTATACATTTCTTCCGCCAGCTTATGGCTGACTTTTTGAAGGCTTTCCATGCTGGAGGCGATCTTCTCGTGGTTCTTGTCCTTGATGGCGTCCCTGAGATTCGTTAATTCTTTTTCCACCGCTTCTTTGTCCGCCGCGGAGACCTTATCACCATAATCTTTCAAAGATTTCTCCGTCGAATAAAGCAGGGTGTTCGCCTGGTTGAGAAGCTCCGCTTCTTCACGGCGTTTCTTGTCCTCTTCGGCATATTTTTCCGCTTCCTTGACCATTTTATCTATTTCTGCCTCAGAGAGCTTGGTCTTGGCTGTGATCTGGATTTTTTGCTCTTTGCCCGTGGCCTTGTCTTTAGCCGCGACATGCACGATGCCGTTAGCGTCGATGTCAAAGGTCACCTCAATCTGAGGAACGCCGCGCGGTGCCGGTGGAATGCCTACTAAATCAAAACGGCCCAATTCCGTATTATCATTGGCCATCTGGCGCTCCCCTTGCAAGACCCGGATCGTCACCGCTGTTTGGTTCTCTTCCGCGGTTGAAAAAATCTGGCTTTTCTTGGTGGGAATGGTGGTATTGCGATCAATTAATTTGGTAAACACCGCGCCCATGGTCTCTATCCCTAAAGAAAGCGGTGTCACGTCGAGTAATAAAACTTCTTTGGCGTCACCCGTGATGATGGCCCCCTGAATGGCAGCGCCAAGCGCAACACATTCCATGGGGTCAATGCCACCTTCAATTTTCTGACCAACTTCTTTCTCCAAGAATTGCTGAACAATGGGCATGCGGGTCGGTCCACCGACTAAAACCACGCGATCGATCTTGACTTCTTCGCCAAGTTTCGCCGACGCGTCTTTAATGGCTTGGCGCACCGGACCACGGCAGCGGTCAACCAAAGGGGCGATAAGGCTCTCGAGTTTGGCGCGCTCAATTTTCATGGTTAAATGTTTAGGGCCCGTGGCATCTGCCGTGATATACGGCAAATTCACATCCGTCGCCACCGTGCTGGAAAGTTCCACCTTGGCTTTTTCCGCGGCCTCACGCAGGCGCTGGAATGACATTTTGTCATTGCGCAAATCGATGCCTGACTCTTTCTTAAATTCCGTGGTGATATAATCAATCAAGGCATTGTCCATGTCCGTACCGCCTAATTGAGTATCGCCGGAGGTTGACAAAACTTCAAAGGTCGCGGCCTTAGAGGCCGTGTCCCAACCCATTTCCAAAATAGTCACATCCAGTGTCCCGCCGCCAAGATCAAAGACCATGATCTTCTGCTCTTTGCCGGCTTTATCCAAACCATACGCCAGGCAGGCCGCGGTCGGTTCATTGATGATGCGCAAAACCTTAAGGCCCGCGATCTCTCCGGCGTCCCTGGTGGCCTGACGCTGATTATCATTAAAATAGGCCGGGACGGTGATAACAGCGCTGTCAACCGTCTCGCCTAAAAACTTTTCGGCGTCGGATTTGATCTTTTGAAGGATAAAGGAGGCCACCTGCTGGGGCGTATACTCCTTGCCGAATACCTTGAATTTAAAATCCGTACCCATCTTGCGCTTGGAGGCATAGATAGTCCCCTCCGAATTGATCGGGGCTTGACGACGGGCGGGTTCACCGACCAGTAATTGCCCATCCTTGGTAAAAGCCACAAATGAGGGGAAAGCTTTGCCCGAAGATACCCCTGCCCCTTCGGCTGAGGGGACGATCACCGGACGTCCGCCTTCCATTGCTGCTGCTGCTGAATTTGATGTTCCTAAATCGATCCCAATAACGCGTGCCATATAAATTCCTTCCGTTTTATCGGGCGGACATAACGTCTGCCCCTACGCCCATTCGTAGGGGCCGACCTTGTGTCGGCCCGTTATAAATTTTTCGCTACCTTAACTTTAGCCGTGCGGACAACCTTACCGCCTAAGGTATAACCTTTTTCCAGTTCTTCCATCACTATGCCGTCAGGAAATTCCGCGGTTTCCTGCTGCATTAAAACTTCCTGAGTATGAGGGTCAAATGGTTTGCCTTTTGATTCAATGGGCTTGACTTCGTATTTGCCCATCAATTCCTTCATATTATTATAAACCATCTCAAGGCCCTTGACTAAATTAACATCCATCCCTTCTTTTGATTTAAAAGCCAAAAGCGATCTTTCCAGATCATCGTACAATTTCAAACATTCAACGATGACTTCCTCATGCGCGTATTTGATCAAACGCTCTTTTTCGCGCTCATGGCGTTTGCGCATATTATCAAATTCCGCCAAAAGCCGCACGTATTTATCTTTCTGCAGAAGAGCTTCATCCGGCGCTTTAGTCCCCGTTTCCACCGGCGCATCCTGAGGCAAAGCTTCTTCTTGAGGTTTTATGTTTGGTTCATCCATAATAATCTTCTGTCCGGATATTATCGACTCAAAATCTGAGAGATATACTCGAGAGTAGAAACCACGCGATCATACCGCATACGCGTGGGGCCTAACACCGCGATACGCCCCTTCATCCCGTCTTTTTCAAAATGGGAAATAGCCATGGAACAGCTTTCCATATCTTTAAGGGCCATTTCATGGCCTATATAAATTTCGATTTTCTTCTCAATCTTGCGGTTGATAAGCTCCATGAGCTGATCTTTTTCCTCGAGAATCCTTAAAATCGCCTGGATTTTTAAAATGTCCGTGCTGTCCGGATAACCCACCACATAACTGGTCCCTTTGCAAATGATCTTGTAATCGTCCCCATCATCCAATGAAACGATGCTGGTATAATGGGTCAGGTCACAGATCATCTGGGACGTTTTTTCCACCAAATCTTCCAACTGACGCGCATGACGCTTATATTCCTGCGCAATCTTCCGCTTCTCTTCTTCCAGAAGCTGGATCTCATCCATCAGATGGTCCACGTAATAGCGATAACCGTGCTGGGTCGGCATGCGGCCGGCCGAGGTATGCGGATGCGTCAAATACCCTTCTTCTTCAAGGTCCGCCAGGATATTGCGCACCGTCGCGGGCGACACATCGAGATCATATTCTTCCGTAATATATTGCGAGCCCACCGGCAAAACAGTCTTGATGTAGCGGCCGATCACGATCGCCAAAATACGGTCTTTGCGTAGTTGTATGTCAGAATTTTTGGTCGTCATAAATTTTAATGCACCCACCGGAGGTGTTAGCACTCTCAATGTCTGTGTGCTAAAGTATATCAAAAACCTAACGTTTGTCAAGCCATCTGTCGGGTGGACATTACTTTATTTCAATGACTAAATCATTCCCTTGGGAGTCGACGGTAATCTTCTGGCCTTCTTTCAATTCTCCTTGCAGCATGCGCAAAGCAATAGGGTCTTGCAATAATTTCTGGATGACGCGCTTAAGCGGCCGGGCGCCATACACAGGGTCATAACCCTGGCGTCCCAAAGAATCTTTGGCCTTCTCGGTCAATACCAGTTCTATGCCTTTGGCTTTCAGACGATCGGCCAAGATCGCGACCTGTATGTCCACGACCTTCTTTAATTCTTTTATGCCTAAACGATGAAAAATAATGATCTCATCGATACGGTTTAAGAATTCCGGACGAAAATGCCTGCGCAGGGCATCCTGAATACGGTCATCAATGTCTTTTTGATTATCCAAACCCGCCACTTCCGCGGCCGCGATATTGGACGTCATGATCACAATGGTATTTTTAAAATTAACAACCCTCCCCTGACTGTCGGTCAGGCGTCCGTCATCGAGAAGCTGCAAAAGCACATTAAAAACATCCCCATGCGCTTTTTCGATTTCATCGAAAAGGACGACCGCGTAAGGCTTGCGCCGTACGGCTTCCGTCAACTGGCCGCCTTCTTCATAACCCACATATCCGGGAGGCGCTCCGATAAGACGGGCCACGGCATGTTTCTCCATGTACTCGCTCATGTCAACACGGACCATGGCGTTTTCATCATCAAACAAAAACCAGGCCAGGGACTTAGCTAACTCCGTTTTGCCGACCCCGGTAGGTCCGACAAAAATAAAAGAACCCGACGGGCGGTTGGGATCAGAAAGGCCGGTGCGCGAACGGCGGATGCACGAAGCAATGGCCTCAATGGCCTGGTCTTGCCCCACCACCCGTTTCTTTAACGCATCTTCCATATGGATCAATTTTTCAGTCTCTGCCTGCATCAATTTGGAAAGCGGGATCTTGGTCCACTTGGCAATGATCTCAATGATGTCCTGGTCATCCACTTCTTCTTTAAGCAAACCACCGTCTTTTTGCAGCTTGGACAGTTCTTTATTCTCCGCTTCCAATTCTTTGTTAAGGCCGATAAGCGTGCCGTAACGGATCTCGGCGACTTTATTAAGGTCCCCCACTTTTTCGGCCTTGATCTCTTCCGATTTCTTTTCTTCAATTTGCGCTTTAACGGCGCGGATGCGGTCAATCACCTTTTTCTCGTTCTGCCAGCGCAGGCGCATGGCCTTATTCATTTCCTTAAGACGGTGTAATTCCTCGTCGATCTTTTTAAGCCGTTCTTTGGAGGAGGAGTCCGTCTCTTTTTTAAGCGCCTGGCGTTCGATTTCCAAACGACGGATGTCGCGTTCATTAACATCAAGTTCCTGAGGCATGCTGTCAATCTCAATGCGCAAACGTGAGGCCGCCTCATCAATGAGATCAATGGCCTTGTCCGGCAGGAAACGGTCCGTGACATAACGCTGGCTCATCATGGCCGCGGCCACGATGGCCGAATCCTGGATACGCACCCCGTGGTGCACTTCATATTTTTCTTTAAGCCCGCGCAAAATGGCAATGGTGTCTTCCACGCTTGGCTCATTGACCAAGACCTGCGCAAAACGCCTTTCAAGGGCCGCGTCTTTTTCAATATACTGGCGGTATTCATCAAGGGTGGTGGCCCCGATGCAGTGCAAAGCGCCGCGTGAAAGCGCGGGCTTTAGCATATTGGACGCATCCATAGAACCTTCCGCCCGTCCTGCACCAACAATCGTATGCAACTCATCAATAAATAAAATAACGGACCCGCTTTGGTCCTCTACTTCTTTTAAAACCGCTTTGAGGCGGTCTTCAAATTCTCCCCTGAATTTGGCTCCGGCAACCAAGGCGCCCATATCCAGGACAATGACGCGTTTGTTCTTAAGCCCTTCGGGAACATCCCCCCTGAAAATGCGCTGGGCCAAGCCCTCCACAATGGCGGTTTTGCCTACCCCCGGCTCGCCGATCAAGACCGGATTATTTTTGGTGCGCCGTGAAAGCACTTGAATGACACGGCGGATTTCCTCGTCCCGGCCGATCACCGGGTCCAATTTGTCTTTAGCGGCCAGGTCCGTCAAATCACGGCCGTATTTTTCCAATGCCTGCTGCTCTTCTTCGGGTTTTTGATCCATATCTCTTTGTCCTTTGTATACAGAATTAGCACTCTTAGCTCTTAAGTGCTAATTTAGCACAAATTTCTTTTTTGTCAATTAGAACCTATTCACCTGCCATAATTGAATATACCCGAAAGGTATCTTGGAAAACCAAAAAGCCATGACGACCATTAAATTAAAAACCACTTTTAAGCAGCCTGCCAAACCCCACGCTAATGGCGCCGCCCAAAGGCCGGCTAATGCTAAAACTAAACCTAAAGCAACTGTTATATCCAATAAAGGGACAATAAAAAGATTAGCTATCAGGGCCACCGGAGCGACGGTGCCGAAATGCCATATTTGTAAAGGAGTGATCCCGATCCACGCGGCAGTGGACACCGACAAGGCCCCGGATAACCACTTGGGGCAAAATGACAATCGCTTCTCTATGGGCGCATATAAAATCACAATGGCGGCAACCGCCGCGAAGGAAAGCTGAAAACTTGTATCGAATAAATTACGCGCGTCCATGAGTAATAAGATCAAGGCCGCGAAACATAAAGAATTTAGCGCATCGCTTTCAAGTTCTACGCCCATCGATGCCAGGATCACAGAAGCCATGAATGCGGCGCGCATCACCGGAACTGAACCGCCGGTCAATAGCGCATAGGTAAACACGAGTAAAATACTTCCCCCCACTTGCCAAGGACGCGGGACCCTGATCAACTTTAAAATAAAAATAACCATGGCTGTCATCATCGCCATATGAAGCCCCGCGATCACCAAAATATGCCCTGTGCCGGTATGCCTGAAAGCCATGTTGATCTCTTTGGGTATTCGCCCGCGATCACCTAACACAATCGCTGACATGGCCCCCGCTTCCTGGACGTCGAGATAACGGTCAAGCGATTGCTTTAATTGCCCGCGCCAGTCTTGAAGGACGTCCATGGCCGGCGGGTGCGCGACATGGACCAATGCCGCCCCCAAACAAAAAAGGATTATGTAAACAGGCCAGATTCTGGAACGAAATAAAAAGAATAAAACTAATGCCGAGGAGGCCCACAACCAGAAGAGTAACGTAAAGGGTAAAAAATGCCCTATGAGAATACCTAATGATAAAACCAAAACCAGGCCGCAACAGGGCCTGTGCGCGCTGTTCATAATTCTATTAGCTCCTTGATGCGCCCAAAACGCTTGGCTGTAAGACCGTTGACGTCTTGAAGATCTTCCAATGCTTTGAAAGGGCCGTTCTCGTGACGATAATCCACGATCCTCCGGGCCAAGGCGGCGCCAATACCAGGAAGCATTTGAAGTTGATCTTCCCTTGCGGTATTGATATTGATCTTGAATTGACGCACTGCTTTGGCCCAGCGCACAGGGGCGATATCCCGACGCAAAAGCAATTGCACGGCAGAGCCCATGATAAAAACAACCATGACCATGACAATGAACTTTCGCTCTTGCGGTGTTAAATAAAACATGAAAAGACCTTCGGGGAGAATTGAAATAATGCTCCTGGGGAAGGAGCAATAATTTAATTATAGCAAAAACCGTATGAAATCAAAACAATTTCATCTGCAGGGCGTCGGGATCTTTTTTGGGAGAATTGCGCTTTGCGGCTTCATAGGCTTTTAATTCTTCGGCGATATCTGCCAGATAAGGGGAAGGATTCTGTATTATCGTTTGTCCGAATAATTGCCGGCGCTTGGCATAAGTCAGATACAAATGCTCTTTGGCGCGGGTCATCCCCACATAAAACAAACGGCGTTCTTCTTCGGTGTCACCTTTCATGCCCATAAAATCCAACGGCAGCAAATGGTCCTCGCATCCGACGATAAAAACTACCGGGAACTCCAGGCCCTTGGCCGCATGCAAGGTCATCAAAGAAACTTTCTCGAACGTGTACTCCAGTTCTTCTTCATTTTGGCCCAAAGCATCTTCATCTGAATAAACTGTCCCCCTCGGAGGTTTTTGAGAAACCTGATAAGGAATGCCCAGGTGCTCCAAGGCCTGACTTAAAACATACTGCTGTGCGTTAAGCCGGTATAAAATGGCTATATCTCCCAAACTTCGCGCCGCCTTTCGGCTGGTATTCATATCCAACCCGCCGATCAACTTTTCAATTCCGTGTGCCACATAATCTGCTTCTGCCCGGTCGGTAGCAGCTTGGTGAATCACTAATTTGCCCTGGGTCTTAAGCTGGGCCAGTAACTGGATCCCGCCCATGACCTGGCCTGAGGCAGCCAAAAGGCTTGGAGCAGAACGATAATTCTCCTGCAAGGTCAAAATCCGCGCCGGGGCAAAGTCTTCCTCAAAGCGATGGAATAATTCCACACGGCTGCCACGAAAGCCATAGATGGATTGATTGGCGTCCCCGATGGCCGTCAATAATACACCCTCGCGGGCTAATTTTTTAAGAAGGACATTCTGTACAATATTGCTGTCCTGATATTCATCCACAAAAACATAACGGTATCGACGTTGAAGTTCGCCGGTAATGTTTTCATCTTCCAAAAGCGACAAAGCTTCCCGTAAAATATCATCAAAATCAACCAGGCCTTCCTGACGAAGATAACGCTGATATGCCTTATAATCCTCATCGGGTGAAATAGCTAATTGTGACGATTTCATGTGACTTATACGCTCGAGTGTTTCTTTGCTAAACCCCTTAATGTCCTCTGGACGCGCCACCTTAAAATCTTTGGGTAAAGCTGTAGCTCCAAAATAATCCCGCAATAATTTCAAACAAAAAGCATGAAACGTTCCAATAAATAACTGGTAGGGACTCACTCCTAAGGCGGTCAGCCTATCTTGCATTTGACGGGCGGCTTTATTGGTAAAGGTGATCGCTAAAATGCTCTCGTTGGATTTTAAAGAAGGGATTAAACGCGCTATGCGATGAGTGAGGGTATGTGTCTTGCCCGTGCCCGGGCCTGCGGTGATCAATAAATGCGAGCCCTGATGACACACGGCCTGCCATTGAGATTCGTTTAAGTCAGTGGGTTTTCCCATAGCGATAGTTGCTTCTCGATGTGCTCGCGCTCGCCGGACTCGAAAATTTTAATGGTGCCGAATTCGCCGTCATAGCCCGCAGCGATGCCTACCTTGCCCTGGCGCATACGGCTGATCCCTTCGGCGAGAACGTCACCGGCGGCGCGCTGAATATCCTCAATAGGACAATCCAAAAGGATATAAAATTCATTGCCTAATTTACTCAAAACATTCATGTACGCTTCCTGCACGGCCTTGCAGGCCGCGCCCTTTTCTTTAGCTTCAGCAATCAATTCAGGCAAAGGCACGATATTTTGATACGGCCGAAAGCGTCGGGATTTGGCCCCCTCACCGCGGTCAGCCAAAGCTTCGACACGGTTTAGAACACCAACGGTGACAGGCTTGCCGCAAACAGAACAAATGCCTTTATGCTTGATCGTCTCCTTGGGATGCCACCGGATCTGGCAGCTGCGGTGGCCGTCAAAATGATACTTGCCCTCTTCGGGAAAAAATTCAAGGGTTGAGAGCAAACCTTTATCCTTCTTGTCGCTTAAAGCTTTATAAATACCATCATAAGAAAATCCCGTGTCAAAAATATTGGCCTCTCTCCCCAGTTTGGAGGGCGAATGGGCGTCTGAATTAGATATCAGAATAAAATCATCCAATCCTTTGAGCCTCCAATTCATCGGCGGGTCAGAAGACAAGCCTGTCTCAACTGCAAAAATGTGTTTGGTCAAATCGCCAAAAGCATCCTGCATGCTGTCAAAGCCGCCCATGGAGCCCAGCACAGAAAACCATGGGGTCCAGATATGCGCCGGTACAAATAAATTCTTGGCATCGGCCTCAAGTGTCATGGCCAGCAAATCATACGAATCCAGACCCAAAATAGGTCGGCCGTCGGACGAAATATTGCCTATGGCCCCCAGCTTGGTTTGGATCTTCTTGGCGGCTTGCAGGGACGGCGAAAATATCAAATTATGCACCTTGCGCACTTTATCATGACGCTTATAGATACTGGAAATCTCGACAGTGAGCATAAAACGCACCTTCCCTTTGCAGCTTTGGGGAATTTGAGCGTCTATGCCCATAGCAATTTTATCTTTGAGTTTGAATAAACCGCTCTCTGCCGGTTCAAGCTTTTCTTCTATTTCCTTGGACCATTTCGGATGCAAGAAATCACCGGTACCGATGATGTTGATGCCTTTATATTGGGCCCACAGGTAAAGATTTTCAAGATCCAGGTTTTTAGCGGTGGCGCGGGAGTATTTGGAATGGACATGCAGGTCAGCGATGAATTTCATGAACTTTAGTATAGCAAGAATCAGACCACAATGCTTACAAGTTTATTGGGGACTACGATAAATTTTTTGACGGCCGCTTCCTGCGCGTATTTGGCCACACCCGGATGGGCCAAACAAATCTTGCGCAATTCTTCCTGTGACATGTCAGGGGTAACTTGTATTTGAGCGCGGACGCGGCCATTGACTTGTACCGCGATCATGAGGGTGCTTGTTTTAAGCGCGTTTTCATCAAAGGAGGGCCAGGCCACACGGACGATGGTGGCATCGGTCTTCCCCATCATCTGCCACAGCTCTTCGGCCACATGCGGCGCAAAAGGAGATAGTAACAGCACTAAAGTTTCAATGGCCTGGTTTAATAAATGCTGCTTGGCCGGATTACCGGAATCAATTTTGTATTTATCAATCGCATTGGCTAAAACCATCAGGTGACTGATAGCGGTATTGAATTTATAGCCATCTTCGAAAGATTGGGTCACCCGTTTGATGGCATTGTTGCGTTCGCGTTCTAAAGTGCTGTCAGGATCGGTTTTAAGTTGTTCTTGATCCTGCGCGGGGATGACAGCAGTCGTAGAATAACGTTTTTCCACCATTTGATACACCCGGTTTAAAAAACGCCACGCGCCTTCAAGTCCATCGCTGTTCCATTCTAATTGGTCTTCAGGCGGTGCGGCAAACAAGATGAACAAACGCAGCGTATCCGCCCCATACTGGGACAAAACTTCGTCCGGGTCAACCGTATTGCCACGGGATTTGGACATCACCTCATTATCTTTAAGCACCATCCCCTGTGTCAAAAGCCGGGTAAAAGGCTCATCTGTTTTTACCAGGCCTAAATCCTTAAGGAATTTAGTAAAAAAACGCGCGTATAATAAATGCAAAATCGCGTGCTCAATGCCGCCGATGTACTGGTCTACCGGCATCCAGTATTGGGCGTCCTTTTTATCAAATATTTCTTCATTATTATGCGCTGAGCAGAAACGCAAGAAATACCAGGACGAATCAAAAAAGGTCGCCATGGTATCGGTTTCCCGTCGGGCTGGCTTACCGCATTTGGGACAAGCGCATTTAACAAAAGAACTCGACCTGGCCAAGGGAGACCCCCCTTCGCCGGTGATCTCGACGTCCTTAGGCAGCGCCACCGGTAATTGGTCATAAGGCACCGGCACAACCCCGCAAGAAGCGCAATAAATCATAGGGATAGGCGTTCCCCAATAACGCTGGCGGGAAATCAACCAGTCACGCAAACGCCAATGACTGCTGATTTTGCCAAAGCCTTTAAGCTGCATCCATTCGGCAATTTTCTTTTTGGCCTCTTCATTGGGCGTTTTATCAAATTCCCCGGAATTAACCAGCACCCCCGCTTCTTCGTAGGCCTGGCCCATATCCTCGATGGAAACTAATGGATTTTTAGGGTCCTTGATAACAATGCGCATAGGCAGTTTGTGATGTTTAGCAAATTCGAAATCACGCTGGTCGTGAGTGGGAACGGCCATGATGGCCCCGGTGCCGTATTCCATCAAAACATAATCCCCGATAAAAATGGGGATAGCTTCATTATTGACGGGATTGATCGCATGACGCCCTATGAAAACACCCTCCTTGCGCTGATCGCCGGACATGCGCAGGGACTTGCTTTTATTAGCTGTTTTATTAATAAAATTCAGGACCTCTTTTTCTTGAGGCATCCCCGCGGTCAATTTTTTGACCAATGGATGCTCAGGGGCCAGCACCACATAGGTGGCGCCAAAAATCGTGTCAGCCCGGGTTGTAAAAACACTGATCGTCTCCGCGAAACCTTTGACTTTAAAATGGATCTCCACCCCGTCGCTTTTGCCGATCCAATTCTCCTGCATGGCGCGCACACGCGAAGGCCACTGTTCCAGTTTTTTCAAATCTTCAAGAAGGTTAGGCGCGTATTGGGTGATTTTTAAATACCACTGCTCAAGGTCTTTTTGAACGACCGCTGTCTTACAGCGCCAACAGGCGCCATTGATGACTTCTTCATTGGCCAAGGTGGTCTCGCAATCAGGGCACCAATTGACAGACGAGGCTTTCTTATAGCTAAGCCCACGCTCAAACATCTTGAGGAAGATCCACTGGTTCCATTTGTAGTATTCCGCGTCACACGTGGAAAGCTCGCGGCCCCAATCATAGGAAAAGCCCATTTTCTTTAATTCATCGTGCATCTGGGTGATACAGCGGTAGGTCC
Organism: uncultured Planctomycetales bacterium; assembly: GCA_964483535.1. GTDB lineage: Bacteria > Omnitrophota > Gorgyraeia > Zapsychrales > Fredricksoniimonadaceae > JABDGZ01. The sequence goes on from CAZABZ010000009.1 coordinate 13,180, forward strand.
ATTGGGCGGGGTTGGTTTTGTTTTTAATGGCGGCGTTTTCCGCCGGCTGGCCAAAGGCATCATAGCCGATGGGGTGCAAGACATTAAAGCCCCCCATCATCTTATAACGGGCAATCACATCCGCGATGGTGTAATTGCGCACATGGCCCATGTGGATTTTTCCCGAAGGATACGGGAACATTTCCAACACATAGTATTTCGGCTTTGAGGGATCGGCCTGGACATGAAAAATCTTACGGTCTTCCCAAAACTTCTGCCATTTGCTTTCAATCTTCTTGATATCGTTGGTGGTATAAGGCATCTTTACCTCAACAGAAATAGCAAAGGGGATCAGTTTTTGGCCAATCCCCTTGAAAGTTTTCTTAAAACCTTTAAATTACCTTAATGCACCAATTCTTTAGGTGAACCGGCAGTTTCCTGATAATAATTCAAACCGCGCTCAACAAACTGCGCTTGCACTTTTTGGGGCCCAAAAAAACGACGGCAAAATTCTTCCGCTTTCTTGCGGTCGAACACACGGCAGCAATAAATATCAACGGTGATAAAATCTTTGGGACTCAGCGTATGAATGACAATGGAACTTTCAATCAAGGGCACCCATCCGGAAAGCCCGGCCTTATCCGGGAAACGTTCCCCATCGGACTTAAAGATCGAAGGCGGCGCTTGTTTTTCCATGCCCAGAAACCCGACAATCTCGTCGAGAAAATCGTAGCACAATGTCAGGTCGTCACACACTCCCGGCTTGCAGTCATAAAGATCAAGCAGAAGTTCGTAGCCGAATACCGCGGTTTTGTTCATTTAATGGCCGTCCTTTTTTGCATTTTACCGTTTATTTATAAACGGTGTATTATACAAAAAACTGCCGTAAATAAAAGATATTTCTTGGGCCGCCCCTTTTATACAAACAGGAGTATTTTATAACAAAATTGGGGCTGTAAATATAATAATTAAAAAAATGTATGACCGCGAACAACTGTGAGTGTCCGGCAGGAGGACCTAAAATTTGCTTTTTTAGGGCAAATAAATTAGAATGAAACTCTAAAAATTAAACGGAGTCCATTATGAACATCATCATTAACGGGAAATCCCAACAATTAACTTCCAAGAAGAATTTATCTGATATCGTCGATACATTTTGCAAACAATCTAAACATGTGATCACCGAGCTCAACGGTACTATTGTCCCCTCTGATCAATGGGCCCAAACGAACCTTCAAGACGGCGACGCATTGGAACTGGTCACCTTCGTCGGCGGTGGTTAAAATGACAGATACCCCCTTGGTGATTGCCGGCAAATCATTTACCAGCCGCTTTCTTTTAGGCACCGGCAAATTCAAGAATAAAAAAGATTTATCCGACAGCATTATTGCCGGTGGCAGCCAGATCGTCACTGTTGCCCTGCGCCGCATTGACCTGGAGCGCCATGAAGAAAATATCCTTGAATTTATTCCTCCTCATGTAACCCTTTTAACTAATACTTCCGGTGCCCGCAATGCCCAGGAGGCCGTGCGCATCGCCCGTCTGGCCAAAACTTCAGGATGCGGCAATTGGGTCAAAATCGAAGTGATCAATGACAGTAAATATTTACTGCCGGACAACCACGAAACCATCAAAGCCACTGAAATCCTGAGCGCTGAGGGTTTTGTGGTTTTGCCGTATATCTCGCCGGATTTGTATGCCGCCCGCGCATTAGTCAAAGCAGGCGCCGCCACGGTCATGCCTCTGGGTTCTTTTATCGGCAGTAATCAGGGCTTGAAAACCAAAGAATTTATCCAAGTCTTAATCAACGAAATTGACCTTCCCATCATCGTGGATGCGGGTATCGGCGCCCCTTCACAAGCGGCTGAGGCCATGGAAATGGGCGCGGACGCGGTATTGGCCAATACGGCCATCGCCACTGCCCCAAATCCGGCTGTGCTGGCCCGTGCCTTTGCTTTAGCCATTGAGGCCGGACGCCTGGCATATTTAAGTGGCTTGCCTGCGCGACACTGTGTTGCCAAGGCCTCCTCGCCTTTGACCGGATTTTTGTATGATGACACTCCAACAAATTAAGAATATTCTCAACGATGCCAGGCCTGAATCCGTCGAGGAATTGGCCCAACAAGCGGCACAATTAACAAGGCGGCATTTTGGACGAACGATGGGCCTCTACGGCCCCTTGTATTTATCTAATTTCTGCTCGAGCCACTGCACCTATTGCGGTTTCCACAGCCAGAATAAAATACAACGTATAAAACTTGGGACCGAGCAATATCGAAAAGAAATGCAGTTCATTCACACGCGGGGCATACGCAATATTTTGATGCTGACCGGCGAATCCTATAAACATACGCCAGTGCCCTATTTAAAAGAAGCGGCCCTGATAGCCTCGGAGTATTTTCAAGGCATAGCCCTGGAAGTGCATCCCATGGAAACTTTTGAATATAAAGAATTATTTGCCGCCGGCGTGGATGGTATTACCGTTTATCAGGAAACCTATGACCGGGCCCGTTATGCCCAGGTGCATCTATCCGGCTATAAA